>JANNZB010000659.1:0-6138 GCA_031410395.1 Novosphingobium sp. | reverse complement strand
CCAGCTTCCGCACAGGCCGCGACCAGATCAAGGCTGATCCCCGCATCATTAGGCGTGCACGGGCCTGGCGAAATAAGGAAACCCTGCGCACTGCTCAAAATTGCTTGCCCTGCCGAGATCGCATCGTTGCGCACAACCTCCACCTCGGCGCCCATCTCCATGAGGTAATGGACGAGGTTCCAGGTGAAGCTGTCATAATTGTCGATAACGAGGATCATGGTGCAGGCGCTTTCGGCGAGTTCCGGGCCGGGATCAAGCGGCAATGCTACACGAAACGGACTGTTTTATCGCTTGCAGCAGGGGATGCGCCACTTGGCACTTGGGAATGGCAAAAAACGTTGCCTCGGTACGGAACAGCAAAAGGAAGCGTTCGTCTTCCAGAAAACGACGGAAGTGAGTCCAAGCGAAGATGCTCGACTGGCCATCAACGGTAACCGTGAGCGCGTCGTCATCAATCTGGCAAACGTAACTCCGCTCACTTACCTCAATTTGCTCGAACGCTCGCGCTGAACTGCGCCGGATTGCGCGCATCATGAAGAACAGTTGCACGCCCAGGAACAGCACGGCGCAGAGCATCCCGCGCAGGAACATCTTCGCTAGCGCCCCCTGCGTGATTTCCGGATGCAGATGCCAGGCCATTCCCGAGAGCAGCGCGCCAAATGCCATCCCGACCACCAGCACAAACCATGGACCCCACCGGCGGACCCAGTGCCGCTTGACCATAAGCCAGTTGGCTGCGGCGAAATCTGAAGCGGTGAGGGCGAAGGTGAATGTTTCGGGCATTGCGGCTTCACTGACCGAAGCCAGCCTCCTGGGCCACGCGCACAGCCTCTTTCGCAGCAGCGATCAGCGCCCCGGCCTTGGCTTCGCATTCGCGCTGTTCATAGGCTGGATCGCTATCTGCAACGATGCCTGCGCCTGCCTGAACGTGGAGCATTCCGCCTTTCACCACGCCGGTGCGCAGTACAATGCAGCTATCTACCGATCCGTCCGGCGCGAAATAACCGACGCCGCCAGCATAGGCCCCACGCGTTTCAGGTTCGAGCTCGGCGATAATCTCGCAGGCGTGGACTTTCGGCGCACCAGAGACTGTGCCCGCCGGAAAGCCTGCGAACAGGGCATCAACGGCGTCGTATTTTTCTGTGTCCAGTTGGCCAACCACGTTGCTGACAATATGCATAACGTGGCTGTAGCGCTCAACCGTGTAGCTTTCGGTGACGCGCACCGAGCCCTTTGCCGCCACCCGGCCAACGTCATTGCGCCCCAGATCGAGTAACATAAGGTGCTCGGCGCGTTCCTTGGGGTCAGCGAGCAGGCTGGCTTCGTTGGTGTCGTCTTCCTGCGGAGACTTGCCGCGCGGACGGGTTCCGGCGATCGGCCGAATGGTGACTTCACCATCGCGCACGCGCACGAGAATTTCCGGACTTGAGCCAATTAATGCGAAGCCCGGCAGGTCCAGGAAATAGAGGAACGGAGAAGGGTTTACACGGCGCAGCGCACGGTAAAGCGCGAACGGCGGCAGGGTGAATGGCGTGGTGAACCGTTGGGCGAGCACCACCTGAAATATGTCGCCCGCTGTGATGTAGTCCTGCGCGCGCAAGACCATGTCGCGGTAGCGGCCTTCGGGCAGGGTGGGGGTGAGCACCGGGTCGGGCATTTCGGCTGCATTGATGGCAACCGGGGCAGGCGCCGCCAAACGCCGCAGCGCTTCGTCAATCCTTTCTCCCGCCGCATTGAGCAGCGCTTCAGGCGTCCCGCCCTCAGGCCATACCGGCGCGACACACCAGAGCGCATCAGACAGCCGGTCGAAAACCAGAATAAGTGTCGGCCGCACAAAAAGCATGTCCGGCAATTCAAGCGGGCTTTGTGGTGCGCGCGGCAAGTTCTCGACCAAGCCGATGGTCTCATATCCGAAATAACCAACGAGACAGGCCAGCGCCTTGGGCAGAACATCGGGCACGTCGATTCGGCAGCAATTTACCAGCGCCCGCAGTTCGGCCAGCGCGTCGCCCTCTAGTGGCGAAAAGCCTGAACGACTGTGCTGCCACTCGCGGTTGACCTCCGCTTGATGTCCCGCCGCCCGAAACACCAGATCGGGATCGAGCCCCAGCAGGCTGTAACGTCCGCGAACCTCTCCGCCTTGCACCGATTCGAGCAGAAAATCGCCCCGCCCGGGCTCGATCAGCTTGAGAGCCGCGCCAACCGGGGTTTCACAGTCGGCAATCAGCCGGCGCCAGATAAGCGCCGGTCTGCCCGCGTTGAGCTGCTTTTCGGCCTGGGGCCAGTTGTCGGGTCGGGCGCCGCTCATGACCGTGCCTTTCGGCTCAATTGTTGCCCGAAAGCTGGCGGCCCAAGGCCTTTACGTTCGCATCTTCGGTCTTCGCGCCAACTTCCGCACGGATCGCGCGGCGAAGTTGCTCGGCATATTCGCGGCCCGCCAATCCCCCCAGTTCCTGTGAGGCTCGCGCCAGGCCCGGATCCCTCGGGTCAACTTTTCCCGGCGTGATGGTTTTCAGCGCAACGATATACCAGCCGCGATTATTTGGTGCGGCCATCTGCTTGACGGTCCCTTGCGCCATGGAGAACAGCAGCGCCAGCGGCGGGGGTACCTGCGGGCCATATCGGCGAATGTCCGCGCGCTTCATCGACACCTTATCCACCGGGGGCAGGGGAACACCCAGCGCTGCCATTGCCGGGCCAAGATCTCCGCCCTTGCGGCCAGCGACTTCCACTTTGGCGGCAGCGGCGCGGGCGGCGGCTTCTCCCTTTACCATTTGATAGTCAGCAATGACCTGCGGCTTGATGTCATTTAGCGGCGCAGGTGCAGTTTGCTGGATGTTGGTGACGTCAAACACGATAAAGGTTTTGCCAGGGTCAACCTCGGCCAGTTGCGGTTGCCCTTCCTGTTCCATCAGGAAAGCGGTCTGCACCACGCGCTGTATCTCAGAAGGCAGTACCTGTTCGGGCTTGCCATAAACCTTGCCATCGGCGGTGAGCGCCTCAGTTTGTTTGATTTCTGCGCCCAGTTCCTTGGCGACATCGGACAGCGCGCTGCCGCCGTCGAATTCGCCTTCGATCTTGGCGGAGAAATCCGCCAGCGCCGCGCGCTTTTTCAGGCCCGAAAGCTCGGTAACGATTTCGCCGCGTGCCTGATCGAGCGTCTTGCCCAGCTTGCGATCAACGCCTTCAACCTTGACCACATACCAGCCGAGACCACCCTTGACCGGGCCGACGACCTTGCCCTTTTCCGCCGCAAACACCGCATCGCCCACCGCAGCCGAGTTCTGGCCGGAAAAGGTTTCCTTGGTAATCGAAGGGATTTGCGCGGTGGCCAGTTTTTTTGACAGAGCAGCCTGTTCCAGACTCACGCCTTTGCTAAGATCGGCCATGACCTCGTTCGCCGCAGCCTGACTTGAAAGCACCAGCAGGGTCAACTTGCGGGTTTCCGACGCGGCGTATTTCGCCTTGTCCGAGTTGTATTTCGCTGAGACTTCGGCGTCAGTAGGGACGGGGACGGTCTTGAGGACCTTGTCGTCAAAAGACACGTAGCGGATCGTCCGGCGTTCCGGGCGAGCATAAGCATCGCGGTGCGCGGCATAATACTTGGCCAGATCAGCATCGGCGGGCGGATTTTTCGGCGCAAACGCTGCCGAGGGGATCAGCGCGATCGAACCATCCCGTGTTTCGGTGAGCAACGCAGCGTAGCGCACCACGAGTTCGTTCGGCACATGTGCTCCGAAAGCGGCAGGAACCTGAATTTGCTGCGACACCAGCTGATCCGAAATCAGCTGGCGATAGACTTGATCGATAAACCCCTGCTGTCCCAGCGCGGCGCGGTATGCTGTTTCATCAAAATTGCCGTTGCTGCCGCGAAAGGCCGATTCCTTTGCCAGTTCGCTGCCAACCAGCCGGTCGCCAGCGATGATCCCGGTTTTCTCGCCGAATGCAGCCATAGCGGCGTTATCTATCAGGCCTTCGAGCACCTGCTCAAGACCGCCCGCGGATACCAGCGAACGCAGGGTGAGTTTCGCATCGCGCCGCTTAGCCTGATCGAGAGCGCGTCGTGCGAAGAAATCGAGCGAGCTGGCGTTGATCTTGCGGTTCCCGGCAGAAGCGACCGTAGTGCCCGCGCTCGCGCCGCCCATGCTGCCGAAGCTGAGGATGTCACCGCTGGCGAATGCCAACGCGATCAGCCCTACAAACCCGAGCGTTATGGCCACGCCAAGCTTTGACTTCATAAACGAGCGGAAAAATTCGAGCATGTGACTGTCGCTTTATAGGTTTAGTGTTGGCAAGGTCTTGCGGGGCGGCTTTAGGGTTCTGCGCGCAGGATCGCAATGCCCGGTAAAGCCGCACAGCGCAGGTTGGAAACACAGCATCACTCGCTTCATCGCAAGTGGTTTTGACAGTGCTATCGTCTACGCCTAGTTGCATCGCAGCAAAGTGGGCATCAAGGTGCCACAAAAAGCGCACTCCGATGTCGAATTTCAAGAGGTTAACCTAGAATATGAGTTCCAGCCCATACATTGTCGGCAACTGGAAAATGAATGGCTCGCGCGCTTTGATGGCTGAAGCGCGGGCGATTGACCGTGCCGCCGCGCGCTATCCCAGCGTGCAGGTTGCACTCGCCCCTCCGTTTACGCTGGTTCAGGCGATGGCGAGCGTGTCGGAAGTAATAGGGGTAGGCGGACAGGACTGTCACACTGCCGCAAGCGGCGCGCATACCGGCGATATTTCAGCGGCCATGCTCGCCGATTGCGGCGCGATGTTCGTCATCGTAGGCCATTCTGAACGGCGCAGGGATCACGGCGAGAAGAATGCTGACGTCAATGCCAAGGCCGAAGCTGCGCTGGCGACCGGGCTGGGGATAATAGTCTGTGTCGGCGAAACGCTGGAAGAGCGTGACGATGGCAAGGCCGAATCGGTGGTTTCCAAGCAAGTTGATCAATCACTGCCGAGTGAAGATCTGATCGCGGAAATCGCTCCAGGCAAAATCTCGGTAGCCTACGAACCTGTTTGGGCGATCGGCACCGGCCGCGTTGCCGAAGTCGAAGATGTCATCGCAATGCACGCGGCCATCCGCGCGCGTATTGAACATGCCTATGGTGAACGCTCCGCCGGGGTGCGCATACTTTATGGCGGTTCGGTTAACTCTGAAAATGCTCCCGCGCTGCTTGCCGCTGAAGGAGTAGACGGCGCGCTGGTTGGAGGGGCGAGCCTGTCCGCCGAAACCTTTGTGGCGATTATTGCGGCTGCGGGCGCGGATCAGGATTGATCTGAGCGCGGGCAGAACAGCTTGACCTTGCGCCAAGCGATCACCGCGCCTAGATGCGCTGACACATATCGATACCGGGTTAGACCATGTTCCTTTTCCTTACCGTTGTTCAAGCCATTGTCGGCGCTTTGCTGGTGGGCATCATTCTGATGCAGAAATCCGAAGGCGGCGGTCTCGGCGTTGGCGGCAGTCCTGCTGGGCTGATGTCTGCACGCGGCGCTGCGGATTTTATGACCCGGGCTACGGCAGTACTCGCCGGGCTGTTCGTTGTGCTGTCGATCTCGCTGGCCGCGCTCGCCGTCCGCACTTCGAACGGTGTCAAAATCGACACGTCGCTAAAGCGTGACGTTCCTGCCGCTGCGGCAGCGCCAATTGATCCGCTGGCCGGGCAGGCCAATCCGGCCTTGGTCGCACCGGCGCAGGCTACCCCGACTCCGGTTGTTCCCGCCCCGGCCAAAAAGTAATTCGCGATCGGTTCTGGGCTGGGTTGCGGTTGTTCGCTGCCGCAGCTGTGGATTGCCCACGCTTGGCGCACGCGCGCGCTTGCCCTTGTCCCCCTATTTGGCTTAAGGCCCGACTCCCATGGCGCGGTTCATTTTTATTACCGGCGGCGTGGTCTCCTCGCTTGGCAAGGGTCTTATGGCGGCGAGCCTTGCGGCTTTGCTGCAGGCACGCGGATTCACCGTGCGGATTCGCAAGTTCGATCCCTATCTGAACGTCGATCCGGGGACCATGAGTCCCTATCAGCACGGCGAAGTCTATGTGACCGACGATGGCGCCGAAACGGACCTTGATCTCGGCCATTATGAGCGCTTCACCGGCGTGTCCGCGCACCAGGGCGACAACATCACCAGCGGGCGGGT
>JANNZB010000658.1:0-2366 GCA_031410395.1 Novosphingobium sp. | reverse complement strand
CCTAAAAAACGCGCGGCGGGGTCGACGCAACATTTGAGCGTGATTGAGGCGCACATGGAATCTCAACAGTCTGCTGACTGCTCAGCCAACGGAGAAGCGCTACCAAAGCGACTGGCCGCCCTGCGCGGTTACGGCGCCGTTTGGGCTTGTGGCGGAAGGCGCCGCCCAAGCTTCAGTGCAGGCGAGTCTATGCTATGTCGTCGCGCCCATTACTAGCCGTGTCTGCAGCACGAGATTTGGAGGTTGGTATGATGATTATTGGTCGTTCCGTCGCCGGTTGCATCGCGGTCCTGCTCGCCGCCACGCCCGCGTCGGCGAAGCCAACTCCGGAATGGCGAGAAGCGTTTCAATCCAGCCCAGCAACATACGATGCTCCCTCGCCTGCATTTGTCAAAGCCATCGCGCAGTTTAGTAAAATGGCCCCAGAACGCATAGCCGAAGCGATGAAGCCTCAGCCGCTATTGGGGACGGTTCGCTACCGGGTGAGCGTGACCGCAGGCGGCTCGAAGCTGCGCGTCCGCATCTCCAACGAAGAGGGGGAGATGCCGCTGCGTCTTGCCAGCGCCACGGTGGCCCTTGCCGGCGACGGCTTCGCCGCGCGGCTGGGGACAATGCGGCAACTCGCATTTGGCGGGACAAGCACGGTCACTATTCCTACCGGCGCTCCGGCAATTAGCGAAGCGGTCGAGCTCGCCGTTGCGCCGGGTGTGGAGTTGCTAGTCAGCCTTTCGCTCGCTTCGCCGCTGCTGAACGATGCCCGTGGCGGAACGACGCTGGCCCTTGCTCCCGGCGACCAAGCCAATGCCGACGTGCTGCGTGACGTCAAGCTGCTGCCTGGTCGACCAGCGGTCACCGGAGTGTCGGTGCTCAACTACCCTGCCGCGAGCATCGTCGTCGCCATGGGAGATTCGATCACAGACGGGAACCGCAGTGAGATCGGCGCTCTGCACGGCTGGCCCGAACAGTTGTCGCGTCGTCTCGCTGCGGGGCGCAAAAACAGGTTCACCGTCGTCAATGCTGGGATCGGCGGGAACCGACTGCTCACCGCCGGCTGGGGCGACGCCGGGCTGGCGCGGCTCGACCGCGATGCGCTGCGCATTGAGGGCATCTCGCACCTTATCCTGCTCGAGGGCACAAACGACATCGGCATGTCCGGCAAGGGGTTCTTCGGGGACAATCCCGAAGTTTCAGCGGGCGAACTGGTCAGCGGCTACCGGCAGGTAATCGCGCGCGCCCACGATCGCGGCGTGAAGGTGATCCTCGGCACGTTGACGCCTGTCGGCGGCTCCCAAACGCATTCTTCGCCGACGAAGGATGCGATCCGCGAAGCGGTTAATCGCTGGATCCGTACGGCAGGGGAAGCGGACGGATACATTGATTTTGATAAGCTCACCAGCGATCCCGCCGCTCCTGGGACACTTCGCAAAGACTATGATTCGGGCGATCATCTCCACCCCAGCGACGCCGGGTACACGGCAATGGCCAACGGCATCGATCTTTCGATGCTCCGATAACCCAGCGGCGCGTGCGTGCGGACCCGGCACGACTTACAGCTGCGATTTACTGTCGGATCGGCAAACTGCTTGGCGCGGCACCAATTGGCTATGAGAGTGCGATAGGCGACAACAGTGCACGCTCGTCGCCAAGCGCACGATCGTGACGCTGGCGCTGACGGGATGGTGTCTGTCACCGCGTAGATACGCTCAAAAGGAGAGGTCTAAATCATGCTCACCATCCATCACCTTGGAGCGTCTCAGTCGGAACGAATTGTATGGCTGTGTGAGGAGCTCGAGTTGCCGTATGCGATCGTCAGGTATGAGCGCGATCCTGCGACGCAGATGGCCCCGCCTGCCTACAAGGCGCTCCATTCAAGCGGGACGGCGCCAGTCATCGAAGACAGCGGGTTGACGCTTGCTGAGTCTGGCGCGATCATCGAGTATATCCTCGCGAAGCAAGGCAGCGGCCATCTCGCTCGAGCTAGCGATCACCCCGAGTTCGCGCAGTATTTGTTTTGGTTTCACTATGGTGCCGCATCCCTCTTGCCAATCGTGATCGGCGTCATGAGTGCGGCGCACGCGACAGGCATGTCGGCGCATATGGGGCTTGCCCAGCGCGCGCCGGGGGCGATGAACATGATCGAGCAGCGCCTCGGCCAACATCCGTGGTTCGCCGGAGAGGATTTCACGGCGGCAGACATCATGATGACCCTGCCACTAAACGCTTTGCTCAAACTATTGCAGACCGGAGCGCCAAAGCGGCCAAATATCGATGCCTACTTGGCACGGATTAATCAACGGCCCGCGTTCCGTCGTGCCGCGTTGAAAGCTGACCCAAAGGCTCCGCGGTACTTGCTCTAGGTCATAAAC
>JANNZB010000657.1:0-9658 GCA_031410395.1 Novosphingobium sp. | reverse complement strand
TAAGCCTCTTGCAGATAGTTCGGGAACGCGCGCGAAAGCAGATAGTTGCCGCTGTAGAGCATCTGCACTTCAGGCGTGAGCGTTCCGGCGTCGCCCAGATCGATCTCGTAGGCTGCGCCGATTTGCATGCTGATGTCTGGCGTGTTCTGTACCCGCGTTGGCGTGTTGTAGCCCAGTGCTAGGAACTGCGGCACGCCGCCAACCACTACCTGAGCACCAGTCGAATCCTTGATCGGTACGAACAGACTGGGATTGCTGACTGGGTTTGGCTGGATACCACCGAGATATCCGAGCTGAACTTCAGGCCGCGTGGTGCAGGTACCGCCGGGTGCGACGATGCCGCAAATCCCGTTGTTGCCTACTGAAACAGGGAACGGATCATCGCGTGCGTGCAGATAGTTGACTGCCAGGTTCAGCCGGAGTTGTGGCGCCGGGTAGGCAACGATCGAAAGGTCAATGCCGGGAGCCTTGCTCTTCGCGCCGTTGCTCGCAATCGTGATGACGCTGTTGGGAACGAGCGGATTGGCGAAGCTCGTCTGTACCTGCAGGTTACTATAAAGATTGTAGAACGCAGCCAGATTGAACTGCAACCGGCGATCAAAGAAGGTTCCCTTCATCCCGGCCTCGAATGCCTGGACACTTTCGGTGTCATAGGGCGGCAGTGGCTGCCCGGCGGTGTTCGAGATCGGCGAGTAGCTGAACCCGCCAGAGTGCTTGCCGGTCGAGAAGCTGGCATAGATCATAACATCGTCGCTGATCTTGTAATCTGCAGCGAGGCGATAGGTGAAATACTTGAAGGTATTCTGGCCGCAGCGTGTGGTCAATGCGTTTGCGACGTTGAATGCCGGAGCGGTTGATGATGGGTCTGCTGCAGTCACGCCATCACACGTGTGGTTGAAATCGGTGCTGGGTTGATAGACCAAATAGGTACCTGCGACGAAGGGCAAGCCTGGTGTCGAAAGTGCCGAACGCAAGTCCTTCTTGTCGATCGTGTAACGCAGGCCGCCGGTCAGCGTCAGCTTGTCATTGAAGGTATAGGACATCTGGCCATAGAGCGCATAGCTGATGTTCTTGGCCCATGAGAGCGGGTTGAACGCATCACTGGCATTGGGCGTGATGTAGGCAGTGGTGGGCCCGTTGACTACCGCACCACCTGAACTTGGCAGGGCCGTGAAATTGCTGCCGAAATAGAGCGGATAGTTGCCGGTGCCTGGCGTGTTGGCAAGAGCGGCGGCGGTGGAATAACTACGCGTACGAACGCCGAGGAAGGCATCAGGCACTTCGTCGTTCAAATAGTAGCCGCCCAGCGTGTAGCTCAACGGGCCGTTGCCGGTCGACTGGATCTGGAGTTCCTGGCTGAACGCTTTGTCCTTGGTCAGGAAATAGCCGATCCCGTAATTGGCCGGCGTGCCATCGTTGTCAGTGCTGCGAACGGCATCAAAATTGTTGTAGCCGGTAATCGAGCGCAGCCGCACCGAATCGCCGATATCGTAGTTGATGATCAGCGAGACTTGGGTCGATTTGATCCGCTGCTTCGAAGGCGCATCGTGGAGCACCTTGTAAGGCCCGAGGACCGGATAGCCCAGATCAAGCGGCACACCGTTGATCGTGGTATCGACAATGCCATCGCGGAAAGTGGCAAACGGATAGAATTGCCCCTGGAAGGTGCGTCCGTTGTAGCCGTTGGGGAAGGTGAAGGTCGCCCCACCAACATTCAACGTGCCGCCTGGCGCAGTGACAAGAGCGGGATCGACGAACTGGCCGATGGCCTTGGCGTTGAACAGGCCGGCACCCCTGCTGTCATCGCTCCAGTGCGAAACCCGCAACAGGATTTCCAGCGGGCTGCCCGGAGGCGCAATGCGAAGCGCGCCGCGGATATAGAACTGGTTCTTGTCGTCCATGTCGGCAAAGCCGGGTGCGGTAACACTTTTAATGAAGCCATCACGCTTTTCGTAGGAACCAGCCAGGCGGAAGGCCACACCTTCGCTGATCGGCAGGTTGATGTGACCGTCAGCCATGATCCGGTTATACGAACCATAGAGCAGACTTGCGCCGCCCTCCAGTCGATCGCTGGGCTTGGCAGTTGAGATTGCAACGTTGCCACCATAAGAGTTGCGACCGAACAGGGTTCCTTGCGGACCCTTCTGCACTTCAACGCGCTCAAGATCGACGAACGGCACGCTCGTCATGGAGGTGCGCGACTGATAGATTTCGTCGATATAGAACGCGATGCGTGGATCGGCGTTACCTTGAATCGATTCGGTGTAGATACCGCGAATGGCAGGGCGGGGATCGGCGCCCGAACGGCCAAGGCGAAGACCCGGGGCGAGCTGCTCAAGCCGCGAGGCTTCGGTGATATCATTGTTGATTAGCGCATCTTTGCCGATGGCGACGATTGACAGCGGCACAGACTGCAGCGATTCCTCACGGCGCTGCGCGGTGACGACGATGTCAGTGATAACGCCACTGGCATCATCAGCGGCGGGCGTGGCCGCGGGTTTGGATGCCTGCGCTAAAGCGGGCGAGCTGAGTGCAAAAGCACAAACAGTTGCTGCCGAGGCGAGCGCAAGCGCGCGCGGTGATATACGATTCGATGTTTGGGCCACGATGGTCCCCCCTTTTTTGTTAATTATCCAACCAGTCTAAACGCGAAATTTTGATATTGCAAGCGCAGTCACTTTGCCATGACTATTGCAAGAATGAAAGAGTTTTTACAAATTCCACAAGGCTTAAGGAGGCCGGAAATCCGTGCGTCACAGCCTGGCGAGCTCCTTTTGCATCCGGAAACACTTATCTTCCTTACATGCCAAGCGTGAAAATAATGATTCGAGTGACCCTATTTCCTGATTCGTCAGCCCCCGGTTTTACCCGGGGTGTAGGTAAAGGGTGATTGAAAAATATTCGTCCTCACCCCGTCAGACCGGATCAAAAACGGCAGTCCTTGGCTTTGACCGATCAACAAAGAACTGCAGGTCATGGAAGATATCCATACCCATCTGGTGGACCATGTGTGGCACGTCGATCATCACCCAGTTGTCGATGATCTTGTCGTTGTTATCGAGCCGGTACCAGTCCGCCACCCGCATCATCACCCGGCGCCCAGTAGGCGGCAGGCCGAGCCATTCGGGGCCAAGATGCGTGGCATTGAGCGAAGGCCAGCCGCCGGTCACCGCATAGCGCCCATCGCCAAGCCGAACATAGTGCCCGGGTGCATCTTCCGGCCCATCATGATCGCGAACCCAGCCGGTGCGATCGGAAAAGCCTTGCAAAAACAGCGCGCCGTGGAAGTTACGAAAGCCCCGCCGACCGCGCATCGAACCTAGACCGGCGGGGCCATACCAGTTCATGTTGGCGTGCCAGTGCGGACTGTGGCGATCAGGCGCATTGGCCATGTTCTTGATCTCGGACTGCGGAACTAGCCCCATCTGCATCTCGCGGATGATGCGCAGCGACTCCGCGCCCCGTTCCGGATCGTGGCTGAAAGCAGTCGTCCCGGTGTCACAAGGGGGGAAAGCCCATTGCTCGGGCGATCCGGGCATCTGTCGGAACGGATAGTGCCCCGCTTGCCGCATCACGTCGACGAGATCGAGCAGGACATAGGCTTTGGCGATTTTGCCATCGCGAACGATGCAGTTGAAACCGAACTTCATCGTGACCAGGCCATAGGTCGGCGGGATGCCCAGCAGCGGGGCATCGAAGGTGCCCATCATCTGGCCCCAGGTGCTGACTTGTTCGCGGCCTTCATATTCGCCGCCGATGATCAGCGCGATACGTTGCTCATAATCGGGAAAAGCGGTGCGCCACACCTGCCAGAACTGGGTGAGGCACGCGTCGTTGCCCAACAGGGTGTTGAAGGGATGAAACACCTCCCAGTGGCAATCATCATGGCAAAAGCGCGCCATCACTGCGGCCGACTGATCTGACGGCAGATCGGCGATCTCGGCCAGAAAGCTCGCTACGACGGTCTTGTTCTGGGCATGGGCAGACATCGGCTTCTGATCTCCGGGTTGAAAATTCAGGAAGGGGTCGCGTTGCGCTCGGCGATCGCCGCCTGTGTAGCCGCGTGGGTGCCGCGTGTGACGCGCAACATAGTGTAGAACAGCGCTGCGCCTATGCCGGGAATCGTCATCAGCACGTAAGCAGCAGCCAGGCCCTGCAAGGTGGATTGACTGATATGGCCGGGCACCGCTTTGGCTGGAAATGCGACCAGCGACAGAACCCATCCCGCCAGCGCGGTGCCCAGCGCGGTATCAATCCGTTGAAAAAAGGTGCGCGCGGCATACAGCAGGGCTTCCTGCCGCACACCGTGCTTCAGTTCGATCTCATCGGCTATATCCGCCAGCGCCGAACGCACCGTCGTGGAGACGATGCTGTACGGCGCATAATGCAGCACTGCCAGTGCAATGAGGATAACCAACAATCCGGGCGTGGTAGGCTTGAGAATGCCGAGATAGCCGAGCGCCAGCGGGATTGCCGGCAACGTGGCATAACCGAACGAGGCCGCAGCCCCGGTCCAGCGCTTGTCAAAGCGTTGGTGCATGTTTTTGACCACAAGTCCGCCAAGGATGAAACCGCCCGCGCTGCCCAGGGTGAACCAGCTGATCTGATCATTGGTCAACTGCCAGTAATAGGCGGAAGCATAGAAACCGAGGCCATTGCGCGTGCCAATCATCACTGAAGTGAACAGCAGTGCGAAGAGCAGCACTACATAATTGCGGTGGGTCAATACGTAGCGCAGATCACTGAAAAAGCGGTGCGTAGAAATCCGCTCCATCCCGGCTGTAGGTACCGGCAGCATGGCGATGCGCGAACGGGTCCACCAGCTGGAGAGAAACAGCAGCAACATGATGCTGCCCGCCATGAACAGTGCATAAGGCGCATAACTTGCCGGATCGAGCGCGCCATTGGGAAAGCCCGGTTTAGGCGCGAAGAAAATCCGCAAGGCAATCACCATCCCGAGTGAATCTCCAATCCACGCGCAAAGTGTGCCGTAATTCATCACGCTGGTGCGCTCGAGATAATCATTCGACAACTCGGCCCCGAGCGCCTGATGCGGTGTATGAAACAGCGTCATTGCCTGCAACAGCAGCGTGTTCATCACCGCCAGCCAAACCAATTTTCCAGAGCCGCCGATTGCTTCGGGCGGAAAATACAACGCTACATAAAGCAGCGCCACCGGCAGAATCGCGGCGTACATGAACGGATGGCGACGACCGAGCTTGGTTCGCGTCCGGTCCGACCACGAGCCGACCAGCGGATCGAACACGGCATTGACGATAAGCCCGGCCGACAGCGCCAGCCCGACCAGCGCCGGCGACAGCCCGAGCACCTGATTGTAAAACAGCAGCAGGAAAGTGTTGTTGGTGGTGAAGGCAATGCCCTCGGCAATGTTGCCAAGGCCGAACGCCGCTTTTATGCTTATCGGCAACGATGCCGGTGATGCAGCAGTAATCGCCACTTCAGTACCCAACTCTGTGATCGTCGAACCGGAGCTGACAGATTTTGCATCCGCATGCAACAGGAGTTTGGCGCGAAGCGCATAGTATCCGGCAACTCGCCGGATATGCCCGTGGGTACATTCAATGTTTGGCCGAAAATTCTTTCTTGGGCCGTTGCTTGATTGTGCCGCCTTCTACGCTAGATGCAGGCTGGAGCTGACCCGGGAACAGTCGATATTCGGCAATCGACATCGCACCATCCATCTGCTTGTGCATCATGTCCGCGACCGCTTCTGCCATCTGCTCGATCGGTTGGCGCACAGAAATGATGCGGTGGCTTTGCCAGCGCGATGCATCGATGCCGTCGAAACCGGCCACCGCGATCTGCTCTTCCGACTTGCGCCCCGTTGCCACCAGCGCATCAAGCGCACCGATGGCCATCATGTCGTTGGCTGCGATCAGCGCGGTGAAGCTGGCCTTGCCCTTCGCCAGCCAGCCGTTCACCGCCCCGAAACCCTCCTCATAGGCAAAATCGCCGACACTCGCGGCGACGACTTTCGCCTTGGCACCGGCCAACTCCGCTTCCACGCCGCGCATGCGCTCAGCAGCGACATAGGAATCCTGCGCGCGGATAAGCGCAAAACTGCGGTGCCCGGCGGCCAGCATGTGCGCAGCAACCGCGCGCCCCGCGCCGGCATGATCGCAACTGACTGCCGCGCAGGTCTGCGTGCCGGGCCGGTTATAGAATATCACGGGCACTTCTGCCTGCGCCAACGTGGCTAGATCGGCTGCCGGTATCGGCGCGGCAGCGATTACGCCATCCAGCTGATAGGACAGGACATTTTCGACCGCCTCCTCGACCTCGTCGGTGTGTTCGATGATAAACAGCATGATACGAATGCCGCGCGTCTGAAAACTGCGCGAGATCGCCAACAGCACTTCAGGATGGTGGCGGTTGGTTTCACCGAACATGATCAGCCCAGCCACGTTTGAGCGCCCCTTGGCAATCGCCCGCGCCATCACATTGGGACGATAGCCCAGCTCGCGTGCGGCGGCGAGGATTCGCGCGCGCTTTTCCGGTGCAACGCTCGCACCGGGCGTAAAAGCGCGCGAAACGGCAGACGGAGAGACGTTTGCGGCACGGGCAACGTCGTGCGAATTGACCCGCATGCGCGAGGAGCGCGAACCCGCTGGCCTGATAATCGGCTTAGAAGTCACCCGTGTCTGCAATTGCGTGAGAGATTGGGGCGCATTAGGTGAACAGCCTTGCAATGAATTATGCAATGGTTGTTAGCCGCCAGACAAGACGATCGCAATCCTAGACGACCGAGAGCCCGCACCCAATGAACATGCCCAGCCGAACCAGCGATCTCATAGTCATCGGCGGCGGCGCGTTTGGCATGTGGACAGCGCTCAGCGCGGCTGAACAAGGCGCGCGCGTGATCCTGATCGACCAAAACCCGATCGGCCACCCCCGGGCATCAAGCGGCGGGGCAAGCCGCAATATCCGCGCGGCTTATGGCGCCGATCAGTTCTACACAGAACTGGCCATGGCAGCATGGTCTGCCTGGCAGGTCCGCGAAGCAGAGTTCGGCTGTCGGCTACTCTATCCGACCGGCGCCTTGCGCGCCGAAGCAGCACCGCTCACCGCGCAGCTACAGACCTTTGCCGCCTGCGGCCAGCCCTGCGAATTGCTGAGCAGCGAAGAAGTGCGCCATCGTTGGCCACTGCTGACCTTTGATGATGCCGAAAGTGTGTTTTATGAGCCATTGGCGGGGGTGTTACTGGCCAGCGATGCCCTGCGTGCCGCGGCTCAGCGGTTTAATCAGTTGGGCGGCCAGATCGTTGCCGGGCGGGTAAACACCCTCGCAAAGCCCGGTACGATAACAATAATGCTCGACGGCACACCGATAGAAGCAGACCGGATCGTTGTTGCTGCTGGCCCCTGGCTGCCCGGTCTGTTCCCGGACCTGATCGAGCCACTGATGCGCACGCCACGCCGCGAGTTGTTCTTTTTCGCAACGCCGCCCGGTGATCCGCAGTATGGCTGGCAGCGGATGCCAAATCTGTCAGACGATGCCGGCTGGACCAGTGCCGATATTGGTGGCGGCATCAAGGTTGCGCCGCTGATGCGGCACATTCCGCTCGATCCTGATAACGATCCTGGCCCCCCCGGCAATAAATTCGCTCAGGCTGCGCGCGAATATATGGCGCGACGGATTCCAGCGCTGGCCGATACAACACTGATCTCGACCTATGTCGGCCAGCTGGAAAATACCGCAAACGAGCACTTCATCATCGACCGCCACCCCGATGACCCGCGCATCATTTTGGCCGGCGGCGGCTCAGGCCATGCATTCAAGTTCGGCTCGGTGTTGGGGCCGGTGATTGCAAGATTTGCGCTGGAAGGCACCTTGCCCGGCGAGTGGAGCGCGCGGTTTGCCCTCGCCAGTCACCGCGCGGTGCGGCCCGGCGAGGCCGGCTAGCCCGCCATCCTGTCGAGCACAGCACCCAAGCCTCGCTCCAGCACATCCGCCTCAACACAAAGCGCCACCCGCACATGGCTGCGCGCTGCCGCACCGAACGCCGCGCCGGGGGCCACGGCAACATTGCGTTCAGCGAGCAAGCTGCCGGCGAATGCGTTACTGTCGTGCCCGGTGTCGACCATCAGGTAAAACGCACCCTGCGGACAATAACTCGCCATTCCGCGCGCTTTCAGCATAGCCATCGCCTGCTCCCGCCGGGCGCGATAGTGGTCGCGCATGTGGGCGACAACCTCTTGCGGACCAGTCAGTGCAGCTTCCGCCGCTTTCTGCGACACCGCGCAGGCATTCGCTAGTATCGGCTGCTGCACCTTCGCCAGCGTAGCTGCCAGGGCCGGCGGCGCGGCGACATAGCCGATCCGCCAGCCCGTCATCGCATAGGTCTTCGAGCAGCTGAATACCGAGACCACGCGCCCGTCCGTATCAAAGCTGGCAGGGCTGTTGTGTTCAGCATCGAAGCATATCTCGTCATAGCATTCGTCGGAGATAAGCCACAAGTCGTGTCGGCGCGCGGTTTCGACGAGGGCCTCCATAACCGGCGCCGGATAAACCGCACCAGTGGGATTTGACGGCGAGTTGACCACGATTGCACGAGTGCGCGGGGTGATTGCTTGCTCCACTTCGGCGGGGTCGGGGATGAAGCCGTCGTCAGCGCTCAGCCGATAGCCCCGCACCGCGCCGCCCAACATCCGCACCATCATTTCCCAGTTTGGCCAACCCGGGTCAGGCAACAGCACTTCATCACCCGGCGCGATCATCGCCGCGAATGAGCTGAGCAATCCTGACATCGCCCCATGCGTGACGATGATGCGATCCGGCGGCACATCAAGGCGGTTAACCCGCGCCAGCTTGGCTGACATGGCCTCGCGCACCGAGAGAATGCCCTGCCCGGCAGTGTATCGGGTGAAGCCGTCGCGGGAGGCCTTGGCGGCGGCTTCCACAATATGCGGCGGCGTATCAAAACCCGGTTCGCCGATTTCCAGCCGGAGACACCCCGCCTGCGTCACCGCCAGTTCGGTGATCGCACGGATGCCGCTGGCAGGCATCGCGGCAATCGTGGGGCTGATTTTGGGCATAGCGGGGCGCTCCTTGTTGCGCTATGTTGCAAGGCTATGCAAACATTGGCAAGCGAGTTCACCGCTCAGACCCGTATTTCAGGCAGCGCGCCGCCAGTCGACGTTGCGGTGATAGGCGCAGGCGTGATTGGCCTCGCTTGCGCGGTGGCGCTGCAACAGACTGGCCGCAAGGTGACGGTGTTCGATGATCGCGGGGTGGCGGGCGGCGCCAGCTTTGGCACTGCCGGGCTGATCAATGGCGATGCGCACCTGCCCATGGCCATGCCCGGGATGATCTGGTCTGTTCCGCGCTGGCTGCGCGATCCCTATGGTCCAGTGCGGTTGCGCCCGGCCTATGCCTTGCGCGCCATGCCGTGGCTGCTGCAATGGCTCTGGGCCAGCCGTGAGACGCAGGTTCGCCGCGCCGTGCCCGCGCTACACGCGCTCTACCGCAATACGTTCGATGGCTATCGCACCTTGCTGGGCGGCGAAGATCATGCCCGGCTGCTACACCGGTCCGGCGGCGTTGTGCTGCCGCGAGAGGCAAAACCCGGGGCTGACGAGCGGCTGGCCAATGCGCTGCGTGACGAGCTGGGCATCGGTTGCGAAGTGCTGACCGAGG
>JANNZB010000656.1:0-1615 GCA_031410395.1 Novosphingobium sp. | reverse complement strand
CCAATGGCTGGCTGACCGGCTCACTGTCGCAGGTCTTGCTGTACAGCGGTGTGGTACTGGCAAAGGACAGCAGCGGCAACTACCTGCTCGGTACCACCGAGGCAGACGTGCAGGCCAAGCGCATCGCCATTGGTCCGGACGGCACATTGGCCCTGTTGCCAGGCTTTTTCCAGCGCTACCTTAAAGCCCTGCCCAACAGCCTGGTCGCGCTATCGGCCTGCCGGTCCACCTACAACAACTCGCTGGTCAATGTGTTCTTGAGCAAGGGGGCCGGTGCGGTGGTGGGCTATGACAACTATGTGGCCACTACCTATGCGCAGAACACCCTCAAGACCATCCTGACCGACATGTACGCATCGAAGACGATCAAGCAGGCTTTTGACAACGCCGTGGCCACGCACGGCAGCAACGACAAGGGCGAACCTGCCTACATCAATCTGGCGGGGTCGAACACCTTGAAGTTCGGCACCGGGCAATTTGGCAACCTTGGTTTTGAAGCCGGCAACCTGACGCCTTGGCAAACCGATGGCGACGGTCGGGTCATCTCGCAGCTTGGCGCCACCCTGCCCACCACCGGCGCCCACATGGGCATCATCTCCACCGGTCTGGGCTACACCACCGCGTCGGGGTCGGTACAGCAAACAGCCTGCCTGGCTCCCAAAGCGAAATCATTGAAGTTCAGATGGAATTTCTTCTCCGAGGAGTTCAAGGAATACTGCGGGTCGGTTTATCAGGACGCATTCAAGGTAGAACTGTGTGAGGTCAAGTCGGGCGTTGCGGGCAGTTGCACCCCAGTGTTCACGCGGACCATCGACCAACTGTGCGCGGCGGTGACCAAATCGGATGTCTCGTTCGACCAGGGCGGTGTTTATCACTCAGGCTGGGGCACGGCGGACGTGGACATCTCCACCCTGGCGGGCAAAAACGTGATGCTCAAATTCTCGGCCACCGACGTCGGCGACAGCGTTTACGACTCTGCAATCCTGCTGGACGACATCCAAATTGTCGAATCCCCATGAAACGATGTGTGAAGCGTGGTTTGGCGCTTGCGGCCATGCTTTGCGGCCCTTGGTACGGTGGCCAGGTCGATGCGGCGGCTGCGCCTGCACCGACCTGGCAGTCTGGCGACTGGATGGCCTCCCTGGCTGGCGCACGCCCGCGCTTGACTGGCGGCGAAGTTTGCATAGACCAAGCCCTCATGCGGCTCACTGAACAAATGAGCGCCGGCCGGGTTGAGCGGCTCAAGGTGCTGGTACATCGCCAACATCCGCTGGTGCTGGCGGCAATGCGTGCGCCATCGCTGCGGCTGCAGACACAGCCACAAACACCACAAGCGCAGCAAGCCCCGACATTTCCTCAACACGCACATGAGGTTTATTGGGCATCCTTACTGCCGGCCAATGGTGGGCAGTTAATACGGCATCGGCCAGACCGCGACCAATACGCCGCCCTGCAGTTGACGGACAAGCAGGCCTGGGTAGCACTCTTGGCGTGTATCGACAGCAGGCCTCAGTAAGTCTCCAGATGCAGCCGGCCCTCTCGCTGCAGCGTGGCGCCCAGCGCGTCCCAATCCAGCCCGGCTTGTTGCGCCACCTCACGCAGCGCTTGCAGCACA
>JANNZB010000655.1:0-2244 GCA_031410395.1 Novosphingobium sp. | reverse complement strand
CGAAATGCAGCGCACCATGACCAAGGGCTGCGCGGTGTTCCGCGACGAGGCGCTGATGGCCGAAGGCAAGGCCGCGCTGGGCAAGACTTACGAGCGGATGCAGGACATCAAGGTCTCGGACCGCTCGCCTTCGGAATTGGTCAGGTAGCCGCCTTCGCCGCGTGCGCCTTCGGTAATCAGCACGCCCGCGCCGTAGATGCCCGTCGGGTGGAACTGGACGAATTCCATGTCCTGCAGCGGTAGCCCCGCGCGCAGCACCATCCCGCCGCCGTCACCGGTGCAGGTGTGGGCGCTGGTCGCAGTGAAATAGCACCGGCCATAGCCGCCGGTCGCCAGCACCACCGCATGGCTGCGGAAGCGGTGGATCGAGCCATCGTCCATGCACAGGGCGATCACGCCGACGCATTTGCCGCCATCCATGATCAGATCAATGGCGAAGTATTCGATGAAGAAATCGGCGTCATACTTCAGGCTCTGCTGATAGAGCGCGTGGAGCATCGCGTGGCCGGTGCGGTCGGCTGCGGCTGCGGTGCGCTGAACCGGCGGGCCTTCGCCCATGTTCTGCATGTGGCCGCCGAACGGCCGCTGATAGATCGTGCCATCGGCGTTGCGGCTGAACGGCACGCCGGCGTGCTCCAGCTCGTAAACCGCCGCCGGGGCCTCACGCACCATATATTCAATCGCGTCCTGATCGCCGAGCCAGTCCGAGCCTTTGACGGTATCGAACATGTGCCATGTCCAGTGATCGGGCGAGTTGTTCTGGAGCGAAGCTGCAATGCCGCCCTGCGCCGCGACGGTGTGGCTGCGGGTGGGGAATACCTTGGTGATGCAGGCAGTTTTCAGCCCCGCCTCAGCGCTGCCCATCGTTGCGCGCAGGCCCGATCCGCCCGCGCCAACGACGACGGTATCATAAGTGTGGTCGATGATCTTGTAGGCAGGAGCAGACATCATGCAGCTCCCAGCGCTATGCGAATGATCGAGAACACGCCGAACCCTGCGCCGCCAAAGGCGGCGAGGTTGAGCGCGGCGAAGGCGGCGAATTTGTTGGCCGAGGTGTGGACATAATCTTCAAGCATCACCTGCATCCCCAGCCGCGCGTGCCAGAACAGGCTGACCACCAGCAGCGCGACTGCGCTCGCCGGAACCGGCCGCGAAAGCCAATCGTGCATCGTCGTGAAGCCATAATCGGGCAGCATCAGAAATGCTGTCAGCAAATAGGCCATCAGCAGCAGGTTCGCCACCGCAGTATAGCGTTGCACCAGCCAGTGATGCACGCCGTGATGCGCCGAACCCAGCCCGCGCACAGTGCCAATCGAAGTTCCGTTACCCATGTTGTTCAGTCCTCAACGGTGCAGCAGGATCGCGGCCCAGAACGCCGCGGTGAGCGCAATGGCCAGTATTGGCAGAATAATCGACCACAGGTTATTGCCCTTAAGTTCATACCCCGCGCCAATATCCATGATGAAGTGGCGCAGGCCAGAGAGCATGTGCTGGAAAAATGCCCAAGTCAGCCCGATCAGCACCACCTTGCCATACCAGGCGCTGGCGAGATGCTGGAACGTGGCATAGCTTTCCGGCCCGGAGGCAACCGCGCCCAACCACCACAGCAGCACCCCCAGCCCTGCAATCGCAAGGCCATTGCCCGTGACCCGGTGCAGGATCGAGATCGCCATCGCCGGGCCCCATTTCCAAATCTGGAGGTGCGGTGAAAGCGGGCGGTTGCTGACTCTGGCCATCGGCGCAGGTTCCCTGACGTGAGTGTAAAGCGGCGGGATGGCCGCGTTGGTTTCCCCTTAGCCAAAATGGCTTGGGGTGCAAGCGGGTGTGGGCTGGGGGGTTGGCTGGGTTGGGTTTTGTTAGATGGGGTTGAAGTTGGCGGCGAGGCGCGGCTTGACTCGTGGAACAAGGTTATTAGCCCGTTTACCTCGACATCGGTCTCTATCGCCAAGGAGAAATCATGCCTGAAGCGCACCCGAATTTCCCGGTCAAAACCCGCGGAATGCACAGTCATCATATGGATTCAACCATATGGAACGATTTCGTATTCCGCGATGATGATATTATCATTTCGACCTGGGCTAAATCTGGCACCACCTGGATGCAGCAGATTATGGGACAGATGCTGTTGGGCCCTGATCCCGAATTGAATGTCAGCAATCTTTCGCCATGGCTCGATTTGCGAGTGCCGCCCAAGGCAGTCAAACTGCCTGAGGTTGAGGCGCAGACCCACCGCCGCTTCCTCAA
>JANNZB010000654.1:0-5249 GCA_031410395.1 Novosphingobium sp. | reverse complement strand
GCTTTGGCCAGTCATGCCTGGAGCTCCTACCACTGGATCAAGGGCTCTGGTGAACTGACTGTGCCCGTTGGCGACAACGTCAACAGCGTTTGGGATTCAGCACTGGTCACTGCGGTGAGCGACTGGAACCAGTCCACCGTGATCCAGTCACCGCTGGTGGCAGGCTCCACGACCCCCAAGCAGTGCCGGGGTGTCGCGGGAACTATTCAGGTTTGCAACGCATCCTATGGCCGAACCGGCTGGCTTGGCATCGCCAGTATTTCGCTTTCGGGCGGCCATATCTCGCAAGGTACGACCAAGCTCAATGATACCTACTTCAACTCTGCGCCCTACAACACCCCCGCATGGCGTGCGCTGGTCACCTGTCAGGAAGTTGGCCATGATTATGGGCTCGGCCATCAGGATGAGGATTTCAATAACGCCAACCTCAACACCTGCATGGATTACACCAACAATCCAGCGAGCAACCAGCACCCCAATGCGCATGATTATGAGCAACTGCTAGCGATCTACAACCACCAGGAACTTGCCGCTTCGGTGAACCCGGCAGCAGCTTCGTCAGGTGTTGAAGTGGGCGACACCCCCGGCGAATGGGGCCGCGCCGTGCACCTTGACGGGCAAGGTCGCCCCGATGTGTTTGAGCGCGCCGAAGCCGGCGGCGGAAAGACCATCACCCACGTATTCTGGGCAATCGGCGAAGGTCCGCGCGTCAACCGCTTCTGATTGCGTCGTTACACTGCATGAGAAAGGGGTCCGGACTTCCTGGCCCCTTTTTTGTCCTGCCAGCCGGCGCAAGACATGGTGTCCGGTTCAGCGTGTCACAAAGCGAGACGTTGGTCAGTATCGCCGCCCCTTGCACCGTGGTGCCAATAGGCGCAGCGTGTCGGCATGGCCAGAACTCTCAAATCCAAGCGCTACGCAAAACTCCTTGAACCAATGGAGGAGGAGCTGGTCGCGATGGCGCGGTGGGCGGCGGCGACCGGCGCACGGATTGCGGTAGTGTTTGAAGGCCGCGATACGGCGGGCAAGGGCGGGGCGATTGCGGCAGTCTCTGCCCGCATAAACCCGCGCCAGTGCCGCATCGTCGCGCTGTCAAAGCCGAGCGAGGTCGAGGCCGGACAGTGGTATTTCCAGCGCTACGTGGCCCACCTGCCGGGCAAGGGTGAGATCGTGCTGTTTGATCGTTCATGGTACAACCGCGCGGGCGTGGAAAAGGTCATGGGGTTTGCCAAGCCCGAACAGGTCGATGCGTTCCTTGAAGCCGCACCCGCTTTTGAAAAGTTGCTGGTCGATGATGGCGTGCTGTTATTCAAATATTGGCTTTGCTGCGATCAGGAACAGCAGGAGGCGCGCTTTGCCGAGCGGCAGGACGACCCGTTGAAAGTGTGGAAACTCTCCCCCATCGATGCCGCCGCGCGCGCGAAATACGATGACTATACCGCTGCGCGTGAGGTGATGCTCAAAGCTACGCACACCGCCCATGCCCCATGGACGCTGGTTGATTTCAACGATCAGAAGCGCGGACGGCTGACGCTTGTGCGCGATCTGCTTGATCGCTTGCCCGATACTGCGGTGCCGCCTGTCCCTGCCGAATTTCCGCCGCTCGGCCATGCACCGTCAAAGGAGCGCTTCAAGGTGCTCAAGCCGATCAAACCCTTTGAGCTCGACGCTGACTAGAGTCTGTTTCAGTTAAGCTGAAACAGAAGCGGCGCCGGCCCGCTCCCACTTCAGTGGAACAGTCTCTAGAGTTTTTCCGGAATAGACGATGTAAATCGGAAAAACTCTCAGCCTCATCTTGCTGCGGCGCAATTCCCAACCGATGACATCGCTTCTGCCTCAGGCGGCAGCGCGCCTTTGGGGAAATGCAGGTGGTATTCACCGAGCACCCGCTGCACCGGATAGGCCGCTATCATCGCATCGGTCACCGCCCGGTTGTAACGCGGTTCATAAAGCACCTTGTCGCCAGGACATGCCTCGGTGACGAAGAAGGCGAACTGGCCTGAGGCGATCATCGCCACGAACGCCCATTCATCCCACACGCCTTTGTGTGCCAGTTCGGCAAAGATCGCCGGTTCCCACTGCACAGTTTTTCCGCCGCGCAACACCGCGACCATGTCGTCTGAGATTACCGGTTTTTGCGCCTGCTTTACCAATGAAACCAGCATCTTCATTTCTGCACGCTGCGCCGAAGCCATGGTGTAATAGTACGCGAAATTCCAGAACATCATCACCGACAGCCACGCGGCATAGCCCAAAGCCGCGCCCGCAATCCATCGCCGCGCGGCGGGTTGCGGAGCACCATTCTGCGCAAACATTGCCTCGAACAGCGCGATTCCAGCGAATATCCCAAGCAGGAATTCCCACTCAAGATAGTAATTGTCCGAGGAGCCTGATTTGAACACCAGCCCCAGCATCAGCGTCGCCACGCCAAAATAAGCGAGCACCATGGCGAAGCTGGCCTGGGCAGGGTCGGCGATCAGCCGCTGGCGCAGGCTCGGCTTGGGCCCTTCGTCGCGGGGGGCAGCATAGCGCCCCAGCCGGGCATAAATCGCCCAGGCCGCGATCACGCAATAGATCCAGGCGCCGCTCACCACCTTGAAGCTGCTCAGGCCATTGCTGACGTCGATCCGGTTGACGTTGTACATGACGATATGCTGGAAAAACTGGCCGTCAGACAGCAACATCACCGGCACAAGTGCGACAAAGCTGACCACCAGCACCGTTGCAATCCCGCGCAGCGCCAGCCTTGGTCGCAGAAAGAGCAGCGTGGCAAAGACGGCGGCGGGCGCAGCAATCGCGGTCTGTTTTGTAAAGATTGCCGCGACGAACAGCACTGCGGCAACATAGGTCGCCCGCGGCTGGGTTAGCGCCCGCATCCCGGCATAGAAGCCCGCAAGGCTGAGCGCGACGAACAGCATGTCAACGCGCATGACGCTCGACCACATCAGCACCGAGCGAAAGCTCAGCGCGATTATCGCCGCCCAGATCCCGCAAATCCACCCGGCGTTTTGCCGCTGGTCCATCCCGGCCAGCCGCGCCACTATCGCGGTAACAACCGCGCCGGCGATCAGCGTAGAGCCGACCGAAAGCGCACGCCCGACCGCCAGTTGATCCTGTCCCGAAAGCCAGGCCAGCGCTGCCGCCGCGCTATGATAGAACGGCGGATAATGGAACACGATCGCGGGGAATTGATCGATCCGGCCATAGCCGTGGCCATCCGCAATCAGCCGCATCTGCTGCCAGACGATACCCTCGCCGTAATCGATCTCATAGGGAAAGGCGATCAGATGCCCCGCCGTGCGCAGATACAGCACCAGACAAAACAGTGCGGCCGCAGCCGTCAAAAGCCCAGCGACAAGCATCCCATAGCGCCCTGGCGGGGCAGATCCATCGCCTTGGCTTTTAGGTGAAACCATTGTTACCCGCCCACAATCGCAAAAGCCGCCGCCGTTACACGGCGCGGTTGAAAATCCATAACCGGTTCAAAATAAAACACAGCGCCGGGGTTAGCGTGACAATCGGCACAATCGGCCATTCGACCGGCGCGCCCAGCCGGTAAACGATCAGCCAGACCCATACAGAGTTCAGCCCGAAGCCGATGCCATTGACCACAAAGAATCGCGCATAGGCTCCCGCCGCCGGTCCGCTCGGACCGTAACCCTTGAAACTCCAGCGCGAATGAAACAGCCATCCGGCTACCAGATTGCACGCGAAGGCCACGGTGTTGGCAGTATAAGGTGATAGGCCCAGAAGTGCGGCGCAGATCCAGTAAACCACCGAATAGATCACCGCGAGCGCCAGCCCGCTCAGCCCATAGCGCAGAATTTGCCCCCTGACCTCGCGGCTCACCATCACCCAACCCCATGCACCGACAAAAGCAGCCTGCGCTCGTCCGCACGCTAGCCGCAAAGCGGGCTTGAAGGCCAGTGGCAGCGTGTGGATAGAAGGATTTTGTTAACCAAGCCCGCCTAACCTGTTAGCAGCATCGAAACAGGCATTCGCCGTGCCCGCAGGAACGATACCAATGGCCTTCCATTCCCCGGATTCAGGTCCGAAACACCCGTTTGACAAGCCGTTTCTGATGTATGGCATCCTGTGCTTCATCGCCGGGCTGCTGATGTATCTGGCGGGGGTGCTGCTGGTGTTTCCGCGCTATCTGCTGAACCTTCACGCGCTTCTCGATCCGGTGGCAGAATGGCTGGTGTGGTACAGCGGCGTGCCGATCATGGTCGGAATTGTTCTGTCGCTGTTCGATCTGCTCTATCTGCTCCAGCACAAAAAGCCTGAGGCACCGGTGCGCTATACACCCGTCGAGCGCCGCAAGGTGACTGTCGCGCTCACCGCCTATAACGATGAGGATTCGATAGCCGGAGCGGTCAGGGATTTCGCCGCGCATCCGCTGGTCGAACGCGTGATCGTCGTCAGCAACAATTCGAGCGACGCTACCTTTGACCGCGCCGAGGCGGCAGGCGCGATCACTTTCAACGAGCTGCGCCCCGGCTATGGCCGCTGCGTCTTTCGCTGCCTCACCGAAGCGGTAAAGTTCGCCGACACCGAATTCGTCGTGCTGTGCGAGGGTGACAGCACCTTTCGCGCCTATGACGTGGAAAAACTGCTCGCCTATGCCCCGCACGCCGATGTGGTCAACGGATCGCGCATCGTTGAGCCGCTGCGGCAATACCTCACCCAACTCACCGCGTTCATGTATTACGGCAACCTGTTTGTCGGCAAATTGCTTGAGGCCAAGCACCTAGGGCGCGGAACGATCACCGATGTTGGCACCACCTATAAACTGTGCCGCCGCGATGCGCTTCAGGAACTGCTGCCGCACCTTAACCCGGCGGTGAACCTCGAATTCAACGCGCATTTTCTTGATACGGCATTGCAGCAGCGGCTGGTGCTGCTCGAATGCCCGATCACCTTCCACGCCCGCATTGGCCTGAGCAAAGGCGGCAACATCAACAACTGGCGCGGCTTTACTGTGGGCGCGCGGATGATCTACGGACTGCTTTCGGACTGGAAGCGATACGCGTGAGCGGCGATTATCATGGCTCGCGACTGGTCGAAGATCAGCGCCGGGGCGTGCTGTGGCAGGCGCTGTGGCGCTACTTTTTCAAGGCCCGCATCGCACCTGATGCCTGCGTGCTCGATCTCGGCGCGGGCTATGGCGATTTCATCAACAGCGTAACCGCCCGCCGCCGGATTGCCGTCGATGCCTGGAAAGGGCTGGAGGCGCGCGTCGCGCCGGG
>JANNZB010000653.1:0-5591 GCA_031410395.1 Novosphingobium sp. | reverse complement strand
CCCAACCGGGGCGGATGCCGCTGGGTGACTCGGTCTGTACGCCGGACAAGGTTGCGAATGCGTGCCTGTTTCTTGCGAGCGATGCTTCATCGTACATCACCGGTCAGTTACTGGCTGTTGATGGCGGCTTTCTGGTGAGTTGAAACATGCAAAAAGTTGATCTGCGCATAGATGTTTCGACCGCAGCTGCCCTAGGCGTCCCCATCAAACTCGCGGCTACCGCGTTCCTGCCTGAGACGCTGCGGCCGGGTCGCCCGGTCATTGTCTTTGCGGTGCCAGGCGGTGGCTATGCGCGCGGCTATTTTGACATGCATTTCGATGGCCATGAAGGCTACAGTCAGGCCGAGCATCACTGCGCTAAGGGGCTCGTCTTGGTTGCAATCGACCATGTCGGCGTCGGTGACAGTAGCCAGCCCGAACCGGCAGCAATTCGTCTGGAAACCCTGGCCGCAACGCATGACGCTGCCGCGCGGAAAATTTGCGCGCTCTTTGCAGAGGGAGCGGTCCATCCAGCGCTGCCGAAGCTCGCTTCGCCTTTGCTTGTGGGGATTGGCCAGTCAATGGGGGGGTGCGTCACGATCCTGGCCCAGGGGTTGCACGCAACATTCGATGCAATAGCGCCGCTCGGATACAGCGCGATCCATACATTTCTGCCGCATCGCACCAGTGAGGAAAGCGAAGCAGGGGTACGGGTTTATGCCGAAGTGTCGCGGGGCAGCGCTACCCGCCCGGTTTCCGAATACGGTCAGGACGACTATGTCTATCCCTTTCACTGGGAAGATGTCCCAGCCGATATCCTCGCGGCTGACATGGATGGTGGCTTTCCATTGCGCACGACCGCGCCGCCGTTCGGCAGTCTCACCATTCCTCCCTGCGCCGTCGAAATGATGGTGCCAGGGGTCGTCGCCTCGGAAGCGGCGGCGGTGCGTGTGCCGGTCTTTGCCGGCAATGGCGAACGCGATGTTTGCGTGGATCCGCGCGCCGAACCGGCGGCCTATCGCGGGACCAATGACATCACTACCGTCATCATACCGCGCATGGCGCACATGCACAATTTTGCAGGCACGCGGCAGAAGCTCTGGAATCGTCTTCTCTGGTGGATAACAGGATTGGAAGGGGCATGATGACAGGCAGGCTGGCGGGCAAAATCGCGATCATCAGCGGCGCGGCATCAGGGATCGGGCAGGGCAGCGCCCATGTTTTCGCCCGCGAAGGCGCGCGGCTGGTGCTGACCGACATCAATGCAAGTGACGGCGAAGCGACGGCAAAGGCGATCCGCGATGGCGGCGGCGAAGCGATCTTCCTGGCGACCGATGTGTCAAAAGAGGAAGATGCGATGCGTCTTGTTGCGTTGGCGGTTTCGCATTTCGGCGGGCTGAACATCGCCTTCAACAACGCCGGGATCGGGGGAGACGTGCTGCCGCTCGATCAGCAGGGCGAGGCAAACTGGCGCCGCGTGTTCGAGGTTGATCTGCTGTCCGTGGCGATGGCGCTCAAGCATCAGATGCCGGTAATGCGCGAGCAGGGCGGCGGCTCGATTATCGTCACCGCATCGAATTCGGGTATCCGCGCGCTTGAAGGGCTCGGTGTTTATTCAGCAATGAAAGCAGGGATCATGGGGCTGACGCGGGTGGCCGCGCTCGAAGGCGGACCGGACAATATCCGCGTCAACACGATCGCGCCGGGGCTTGTTTCCACACCCCTTAGCAATCGCGACGACTGGGTCAAAAAGCTGCGGATCCCGATGGGCCGCGCCGGAACGGTAGGCGAGATTGGCGAGGTGGCAGCGTTCCTGGCTTCGGACGCAGCCAGCTATCTGTCCGGCCAGGTCATATCAGTCGATGGTGCGGCCACTGTCTGAGTCTCACCTGCAGGCCGCGCTGGGCGAATGGCGGAACCATTGGCGTATCGGGCTGGCCGCAATGGTTGGTACTGCTGTGTCCTTTTCTGTCTGGTCATCTGTGTCGAGCATCTTCGTCCAGCCCTTGCAGGATGCCTTTGGCTGGTCACGCGGCGCGATTGCGCTAACGCAGAACGCTGCCTTTGCCGGCGCGTTGGCCGCCCCCTTTCTGGGGCGGTTGATTGATCGCATTGGCGTGCGCCCGGTTCTTCTGACCGGTCTGGTACTGACGGTCGCCGGGTATGGGCTGCTCGCAGCAATGCGCGGTTCTCTGCCGCAATATTACGCCTCTTACCTGTTCCTTACGCTTGCCGGGCTGGCGACAACGGGCATCTCATACACGCGAATTGTTGGCGGGGCATTTGTCCGGTCACGAGGGCTGGCGTTGGCGATCACGCGCTCCGGACTGGCCATTTCCGGGGCCCTGTTGCCGTCTGCGCTGTTCTGGGTGATCGCTACCTTTGGCTGGCGCTACGGCTATCTATTGCTCGGAGCGCTGATCCTGTGCCTTTCGCTTCCCCTTGCCTGGGCATTTGTTGACAGGGGCGGGGTGGTGCCGACGCAGAAGCAGGAGAGCGTGCCGCTTCTGACGATCTTGCGCGAACCCAAGGTGCTTGTCATCTGCCTCGCGTCGGGATTGAATTATGCGCCGGTGGTGGCGTTGCTCAGCCAGTTGCACCCGATCCTCACCAAAAAGGGCGTGGCACCAGAAGCCGCTGCGGGCCTTGTCGGCCTGGTCGGGTTGGCGGCACTTGCCGGGACGATTATCACCGGTGCGCTGGTTGACCGGATCTGGGCACCGGCAGTGGCCTGTTTCTTCACGGCAACGGCGGCGGTGGGATGCCTGTTGCTAATGCTTCCTGCCACGGGACTTGGCCTGGCGATGGCCGGGGTCATACTGATCGGGATAGGGCAGGGTGCGGAAATTGACGTTGCAGCCTATATCATTGCCCGCTGGTTTGGCATGTCACGCTATGCGACGGTCTATGGCCTGAGTGTCTTTGCGATTTCGGCCTTTGTCGCAATAGGCGGATCGCTTGTTGGAATCGTCTATGACCGCACCGGCACCTATGATGCGGCTCTGGCAGGGGCGGCCATCTGTTTCGGAATTGCCGCATTGGCCTATCTCGCGATGGGCAAGCCGCCCGCCTGGCTCACGCCGGGGTAATGATATGATCCGGAGATTTTGACGTGACTGAACGATATGCCGCCTTTGATCAGCTCCTGTTTGAACGTCCCGCGCATCATGTGTTGCGGGTGACGATCAACAATCCGGCACAGGCCAATGCAATAACACCATCCCTGCAAGCGCAGTTGCACAGCGTCTGGGCTGTAATCGACAATGATCCTGAAACACGGGTGACAATCATTACCGGAAGTGGCCGCCATTTCAGTGCGGGTGGCTCGCTCGGCGATATGCCCACGGGTGCTGCAGAGGAGGAAAAGGGCAGCCGCTTCAACTATGATTTCGGCAATGCGCGTGAATTGGTGCAAAGCCTTATCAACGCGCGCAAGCCGATCATTTCGGCAATTAACGGACCCGCGCTCGGGGCAGGGCTGGCGGTGGCGTTGCTTGCAGATATTCCGATTGCGGCCAGGCAGGCAAAGCTGATCGACGGACATTTGCGGATTGGTGTATTACCGGGCGATCATGCCGCGATGATCTGGCCTTTGCTTTGCGGCCTTGCCAAAGCCAAATATTATCTGATGACCAACCGCCCGATCAGCGGCGAACAGGCCGAAGCGATGAATCTGGTCGCGCTTTCGGTGGATGCATCGGAACTGGCGGAAACCGCGCTGCAGGTTGCAGTCGAACTCGCCAACACGGCGCCGACCGCATTGCGGATGACCAAATATGTTCTCAACCATTATCTGCGTGAAAACCAGACGGTATTTGATCTGTCTGCCGCGCTCGAAATGGCCAATTTTGGAACGGCCGAGTCAGATGAAGCGATGCGTGCTTTTATCGGGAAGGAAACACCGGACTTTCCTGAAGGTCGAGACTTCAAATGAGTGATGACATGATCGATCTTGAAACCCTGCGTGACAGTTTCCGCGATGTGCTGGGCGATGCCCTGCCCGTCGAGGCACTGTTGCGGCACGGTGCGTCTGGAGCATCAATCCATCAGCCCCTCTGGACGCAGATTGTGGACCTTGGTTGGCCGGGCTTGGCAATCGCCGAAGAATATGGCGGGCTCGGGCTTGGTTTCGATGCCCTTGGCATCCTTTACGAAGAACTTGGCCGCAGCCTCGCGCCCGTGCCAATCTTGCCGACGATGCTGGTGGCCGAAGCTTTGGTGCGCGGTGGTACGGCGGCACAGAAGGACAACTGGCTGCCTCGATTGGCCAGCGGTGCGAAGGCGGCGTCACTGAGCCCGCCCGGTACCAGGCCAGCCATATCGGCCCGCAGCGAAGGTGACATGCTGGTTCTTGATGGCGTTGCCGAAGGTCTGGTTGACGGCGCGGCGGCGAGCGTGCTCCTTGTCGCGCTAGAGCTTGATGGGGCGATCTTTCGTGTCATTGTCGAGGGCGAAGCGGTCGAAGATCAACGCTGTTATGATCTGACGCGCAGCCTGGGGCGCGTTGTGTTTTCGGGGCGTTCTGTGCCACGCACCAATCTGTTGATGCGTGACGTGGAGGCCGCACTTATCGATCACGCAAGCATTGCACTTGCCTGTGAAGCTGTGGGCGGGGCGGAGCGAATTCTGGAGATCACGCTCGACTATCTCAAGATGCGCGAACAGTTCGGTCGGCTGATCGGCAGCTTTCAGGCGCTCAAGCACCGCGTGGCCAACCACAAGACCGACATTGTGTCTGTGTCAGCCCTCACGCGCGAAGCGGTTGCGATGCGTTCGCAAGACTCTGATGTCACGAGGGAGGCCGGGGCGGCAAAGGCCTATGCGTGCGATGTCTATGCAAAGGTCGCCCGTGATGCGATCCAGCTCCACGGCGGCATCGGGGTAACATGGGAACATGCCTGCCACCTCTATGTCAAACGCGCAAAGCTCAATGAAGTATTGTACGGTTCGACGACTGACCATCTCGACCGGTTGATCGAAAGGCTTGCGGCATGATCCAGCCACTAGATCATCGGCAGAGCGCCGATAGTTTCCGCCGCGCGCTGCAAGCGTGGCTCGCTGATGCGGTGCCGCCTGACTGGCAACAGCAGATGACAGGTGCCAGCGAGGATGCGTTTGTCGCCTTCCAGCGTGCGTGGCTTGAAGCCATGCGCAAGGTCGGGCTCGATACGCCGCACTGGCCCAAGGAATGGGGCGGCAGTGAACTGACGCTTGGCGACCAGATCATCCTCTATGAAGAATTGGCCCGGGCATCTGCTCCATTGCCTGACCTGTTTGTGATCTCGCTTTATCATCTGCCCGCGACGCTGTTTGCGCATGGCACCGCCGAGCAGCAGCAGCGCTATTTGCGCGGCGTGCGCGAACGCGGTGAAATCTGGGTTCAGGGATTCTCCGAGCCAGGGTCAGGCTCAGATCTGGCGAGCCTGCGAACCAGGGCGGAACGGCAAACCAACGCCCAAGGCCGCGATGTCTATGTCGTCAACGGTCAGAAAATCTGGTCGACCCTCGCGCAGTTCGCCGACAAATATCTGCTGCTTGTGCGCACTTCCACCGAAGGCGCCAAGCAGGCCGGCATGACGTTCCTGATCATGGACATGAAGAGCCCGGGCGTA
>JANNZB010000652.1:0-2101 GCA_031410395.1 Novosphingobium sp. | reverse complement strand
GGTACAGTTTTCGCCTCGTTGTTCGCCGCTCTGCTGGCCAAGGCTTATGGCTGGACCAACGTGCTCGGCTTCGCGCTGATCCCGCTGATCGCTGCGTTCATTTTCTATCTGATCGTCGCCAAGGACAGCCCCGACCAGCCTGCGGCAAAGTCGCTTTCCGCCTATGGCTCAGTGCTTGGGGAAAAAGACGCCTGGTGGTTCATGCTGTTCTACTTCGTCACCTTCGGCGGGTTCGTTGGCCTGTCGACCTCGCTACCTTCCTACTTTGTCGACAGCTTCAAGGTTACTCCGATCATCGCCGGTTACTGCACGGCAGCCTGTGTGTTCACCGGATCGCTGCTCCGCCCGTTTGGCGGCGCGATGGCTGACCGGTTCGGCGGGATCAAAACCCTGACTGCGGTTTACATCGTTTCGGCCTTTGTCCTTGCAGTCATCAGCACTGGCCCGGCTACCCTGCCGCTCGCTGTTGCCCTGTTTGTTGTCGCTGTCGGAACGCTCGGCGTAGGCAACGGCGCGGTGTTCCAGCTCGTGCCCCAGCGCTTTCGCAAGGAGATTGGCGTTATGACCGGGCTGGTTGGTTTCGGTGGCGGCGTCGGCGGGTTCTACCTCGCCTACTCGCTCGGCCTCATCAAAAAGTCGACCGGCTCCACCTCGATCGGCTTCCTGATCTTCGCTGGCCTCGCGGTTGTCGCCTTGATCGGTTTGACATCGGTCAAAAGCCGCTGGCGGACAACATGGGGCGCGGCGCTCCAGGGCGCGCGCATCTGATCTGAACTGTGCACCCGGAGTAGCAATGCCTTCTCCGGGAAGCCAGCACCGACCGCGAACAATCGCGGCGGAGTTACAGGGAGAGGGCTGCCACAACCGCCCAAAATCCGTTCAGGAGAATACCCATGAGGAACCCCCGTCTGCTGTTCAGCGCGGCACTGATAATCCCTGCATTTTTGGCCCAACCCGCCTTCGCCGCCCCGGCCCCAAAGCCGCAGTTCGGTGATCCGGTTAAACTCGACGGCGGATTTACGCTCGATCCGATCATCGATGCCCGCCTGCGCTGGGAGCATGTCGATCAATCCACCACCGCCGCCGATGAACAATCCATGCGCATCCGCGCCGGGTTTGAACTGAAGCACGCTGGATCGCACCTGGGCTTTCTGGTTGAGGCCGAGGGCATGCTCGCCTTTGGCAGCAGCTTCAACGCCTTTCCCTTCGCCAGCACCAGCCACCAGCGTCGCACCGCCTATTCTGTAATCGCCGATCCGAACAACGTCGAGCTCAACCGGCTGCAATTACAGTACAAGACCAAGGCGGTGACGATTACCGTCGGCCGTCAGCGGATTAATCTTGATGACCAGCGCTTTGTCGGCGCAGTCGGCTGGCGGCAGAACGAGCAGACTTTTGATGCCGTGCGCGGCGAGGCAAAGATTGGCCCGGTCAGCTTCGATGGCACCTATGCGATTGACCAGCGCTCGATCTTTGGCGTCGATGCCGGAGCACGCGCCGGGATGGAGGGGAAGTTCGTTTTCCTCGACGCAGGGCTGAAAGCCGGTCCAGTGCAGTTGAAGGCGTTTTCCTATCTGCTTGATTATGATGAGGCGTTCTTTTTTAGCAACAGCTCGCAAACCTATGGTGCGCGGGCCGTGGCATCGTTTCTGCTGTCGAGAGTGGTCAAGCTGAACCTTGCCGCATCCTATGCCCGGCAATCGCGCTATGGCACCAATCCCACAGCCTATGCCGCAGACTATATCGCCGGCGAGGCTGGATTGGCCTACAAGGGCCTGACGGTAACCGCAGGCTATGAGAAGCTGGGCAGTTGCAGCGGGCGGTCATTCCAGACGCCGATGGCGACGCTGCACAAGTTCAACGGCTGGGCCGATCTGTTCCTCACCACCCCGGCCAATGGCTTGCAGGACCTCTATGGCGGGATCGCCTACAAGTTTGAAAAGGTGAAGGCGCTGCCAGGGCTGAATTCGGCTGTGACCTATCATCAGTTCAACAGCGATGTGGGCAACGTCAACTTCGGCCGCGAATGGGATGCTTCGCTCGGCTTCAACGTGAAGAAGGTCGCGTTGTTGGCGAAATATGCCGATTACAAGGCGGTGGG
>JANNZB010000651.1:0-1910 GCA_031410395.1 Novosphingobium sp. | reverse complement strand
GAGCGTGATCACCGATATCGCGCTGGGCAAGGTGGTGGTGGCCAACGGGTCGCGCCACATCATCCCGTTGGCGCGGCAGAAGTTTCCGGGCTGTTCGGTCATGCTGATCACCGCCGAAATCTCGCTGCGGGCCGCCCGCCTCGCGCAGCGCGGCCGAGAAACCAGCGACCAGATTGCCGGCCGCATGGCCCGCGAAACCGCGCCTTTGCCCTCCGGGATCGATCCGATCATCATCGACAATTCCGGCACACCGGCCATCGGCATCACAAGGCTGGTGCTGGCCCTGCGCACCATCTCGGATCAGCTCGCCTGAGATTTTTCCGTTTGAATTGAACCGTTTGGCCGCTGCCGCGTTGCTCCTTTTTGGGTATGTGCGTCAGGACGTCTTATGAACCGCAATGGACTTTATCTCGTGATTGCAATCCTGCTGGTGGCAGTGGTCGGCTTTGGGGTTTATACCTATCAGCAGCAGACCCGGCCGGGGGTCGAGGTCAAGGTCGACGAGAACGGGATTTCCATCAATGGCAACGGTTAGCAGCGATCAGCAAGACGCCGAACGCACCACGGTGATCGCCGAGGTGATTTCCCATGAACTGGACCGCCAGGCCCAAAGCGGCGCGCCCCGCGTCGATGTCACGGCCCTGGCCAGCGCCATCGATGCGGCAATCGTCCATCCGCACGCCCCGGTCGAAGAGGGCAAGCATCCGGACGAACTCAACGCCACCAATGACGACTGATCTGGCTTGAATGGAATTGGCGGGCAACGCGTGCCCGCCTTGTTACGCCGCGTCGAGCCCGCGCAGGCGCATCACTTCGGATGCCGCAATCCTGGCATTTTCAACGGTTGCATAGGTCTGGCCATCGATAGCGAAGGCCGGCAGCTTCACGGCGAGAAAACGAAACCCCAGTTCATGCGCCACAACGACGCCGAGGGGTTCCCCGCCAACTTCTATGACGATGGGCTTCTGGACCTTGGTCCGGCTAAAATTCTGTTCCTGCATCGGTGGAGACTCCACTTGCGCGCCGGATCTGGGAACGGGTCATGGGCAACTGCCATCATGAACGCCTGATCTGCGCGGGGTAATATCGGTCTTGTGAGACAAACGAGTGACGGAAATCACATTCGTTTCGAGCGACAAATCCCTTGCCAGCGTTTGGCAATAAGCAGGTCGGCTACTACGAGGTTCAAGCACCCGGTTCGGATAGTGAAGCAATTCGATGATGTCATCTTCAGTCCTCTCCTGCGGGTTGAACGGGCGACGCAGAACTTGGTTCAGCGACAATCGCAAGATAGGCCACGTTGTGAACGATTACCAGACCGACACATCCCAAGGGTGTCGGAATTATTGAAATTACGTGCTCGACTTTAGTGGCAAATCAGAAAAGCTGATGATTCAAGTCATATTAAATGCCGGTTCGGAACGGCAGCTGCGGCCAACACGATGTTGAATTTGCCCCGATAACATGATGGTGTTGCGCAGTTGAAACGATGGCAGCGGGGTTCAACCCGGGCCGAGGGGATCAAGCAATTGGCCGAAGATGACGTGCGCCCGCCGGCGCGTGCGAAACGCGGGGTCAAACCCTCGGGCAAACCTACCCTCAAGACCATCGCGCAGATGACCGGCCTTGCCGTCACCACGATTTCGCGCGCCCTCAACAATGCCCCCGAACTGGCTCAGGACACCCGTGATCGCGTACAAAAGATCGCCGCCGAAATCGGTTATCTGCCGGATCGGGCCGCCCTGCGCCTCAAGACCGGCCGCACCAATGTGATCACCCTGGTGCTGGAGCCGGACGAGCAGATCTATGGCTTCGGCTCGTCGCTGGTTTCGGGGCTGACCGCTTCGATGCGCGACACCAATTACCACCTCGTGATCGCCCTTGGGGGCAAGCCGATCTTCTCCTCGGAT
>JANNZB010000650.1:0-3048 GCA_031410395.1 Novosphingobium sp. | reverse complement strand
ATCAAGATCAAGAATGACATTGATCCGACGCTGACCTTCCGCCGCTCGTGCCGTGAAGGCATTTGCGGATCCTGCGCGATGAACATCAACGGGCGCAATGGCCTCGCCTGCACCACCGCGATTGAGGATCTGCCGGGCGATATCCGCATTACACCCTTACCGCATATGGAGGTTATCAAAGACCTCGTCCCCGATTTTACCCATTTCTATGCGCAATATGCCTCGATCAAACCGTGGTTGCAGACGATTACGCCGCCACCATCGGGCAAGGAACGCCTGCAATCTCCTGAACAGCGCGAGAAGCTCGACGGGCTTTACGAGTGCATCCTGTGCGCCTGCTGCTCAACCGCATGCCCAAGCTATTGGTGGAATTCTGACAAGTTTCTTGGCCCGGCGATCCTGCTTCAGGCCTATCGCTGGCTGGCCGATAGCCGAGACGAGATGACGGGTGAGCGGCTCGACGAACTGGAAGACCCCTTCCGCCTCTATCGCTGCCACACCATCATGAACTGCGCCAATGTCTGCCCCAAGGGTCTTTCCCCGGCACGGGCGATTGGAGAGATCAAGAAGATGCAGGTGGAGCGCCACGTCTGAGCGGACTGCTCAGCCGGTACGAGGCGCTAGTCGCATCGGGAGAATTGCGCCCCGATCCAGAGCAGGCCGAGGCCGCATATCGGCTCAACGCACTCGCCCGCGCGCTTGAGGCGACCTCCCCGCGCAGCAGCCTGATCGCCAAACTGTTCAGTAAAAAACCGCCGCCTCCGCGCGGGATATATATGTGGGGCGGAGTCGGGCGCGGCAAATCGATGCTGATGGACCTGTTCCACGATAGCCTGAACATCCGCCGCAAGCGCCGCGTCCATTTCCACGCCTTCATGATAGAAGTCCATGCCCTGCTGCGTGAAGAACGCAAGAAAGAGGCTGGTGATCCGATCCCGCCAGTCGCCGCCGCGCTGGGCCGCGCTATGCGGGTGCTCGCGTTTGACGAAATGGTCGTGAACAACAGCGCCGATGCCATGATCATGAGCCGGTTATTTACCGTGCTGATTGTTGATGAAGGCGTCACCGTGGTCACCACATCGAACCGCGCGCCTGCTGAGCTTTACAAGGACGGACTCAACCGCGAGCATTTTCTGCCGTTCATTGATTTGATCGAAAGCCAGCTTGATGTGCTCGCACTTAATGGCCCGGTTGATTACCGGCTTGAACGACTTGGCGGGATAGGCACCTGGCATTCGCCGCTTGGGGACGATGCTACTGCCCAAGTGCGGGAGGCATTTTTCCGGCTCACCGACTACTCACCTGAAGATGCAGACCACGTGCCATCAGCCGAGCTTAACCTTGGCGGCAAGCGCACCTTGCATGTGCCTAAAGCGCTGAAGGGTGTGGCAGTATTCAGCTTCAAACGGCTTTGCGCTGAAGCGCGGGGAGCGGCCGATTACTTGGCTATCGCACACTGTTATCACACTGTTATCCTTGTTGGCATTCCGCGCATGGGGCCGGAAAACCGCAATGAGGCGGCGCGGTTCGTCACGCTGATCGATGCGCTTTATGAGGCCAACGTGAAGCTGTTGGTCGCCGCTGCCGCCAGCCCCGAGGAACTCTACGAAGCTGGAGATGGCCGCTTCGAATTTGAGCGTACCATCAGCCGGCTGATGGAAATGCAAAGCGCTGAATATATGGCACTGGGCCACGGTGACACGTGACTTGAATCGCGCCGCGCAAGTCCTACATCTGGGCCATTCCAGCGGCAACACCCCGCTGATGTGGAAATACCCATGATTGATATCCGTCCATTTGAAGCTATCGGCCATGCCGATCACGGCTGGCTCGATGCGCGCCATCACTTCAGCTTTGGCGATTACCGTGATCCCGCCCGCATGGGCTGGGGCAATATCCGCGTGTGGAACGACGATACCATCGCCGCCAACACTGGCTTCTCCCCCCACCCCCACCGCGACCGGGAAAGCGTCCCTTTCGTGCGCACCGGCGCGATCAGCCATGATGACAGCACGGGAAACAAGGGCCGTACCGGCGCCGGTGACGTTCAGGTGATGAGCGCGGGCAGCGGCATTGTCCATGCCGAACACAACCGCGAAGACGAGGCGACGACGCTGTTCCAGATCTGGATCATTCCCGATGCCGCAGGGGGCGAGCCTGCATGGGGCCAGCGCGAATTTCCGCGGGGCGAGCGATCGGGAAAATGGGAAGTGCTGGCGAGTGGAACCCCGGAAGCTGACGATGCGCTGATGATCCGCGCCGATGCCAAGGTCATGGCGGCTACGCTGTCTGCGGGCGGAACTTTGCGTTATCGGGCCGATCCCGCGCGGCATCTCTATCTGGTCGCGCCGCTTGGGACGATTACGGTAAATGGAGTCACGGCACAGCCGCGCGATGGGGTGGCGATTACTGGCGAAAGCGAAATAACGGTTACTGCCAGCAGTGACGCCGAACTTGTGATGGTCGACGCGCTTTAGGGTGCGTTTTTGAATATATTTAAGCACTTGCTCCCCCGCGAAGGTGGGGGCGCAAGGCCCACGGGCGCAACTTACTGCCCAGTCTCCCGAGGATCCCGCCTTCGCGAGGGAGGAGAGGTGGATTCATGCCTTCTATTTTCAGACACAGCGAAGCCCGGTGGCACGCAATTCGGCATCCGCCCTTTTCGCAATTAATGCTCCAGACGTGGAAAATCCCGCCATAACTGGCGGGACCTCCTGAATTTTGGGCGCTGGGACCCACAGTGTCGTTAATCATAACGACCATTTTATCGTACCGATTCGCAATGGTTAACGCGTCCCGAAGGATTAGCATAAACCGTTGAAATCAAATCAGTCGATGAACCAGTACTTAAGCCATGCCAACATGTCTGAGATCCCCATATCCAGGTAACAGTAGGCCCTAGATATGGTGAATCGGCTTGGTTAACAAGAAGTAAATTCAGGCCACCCTCTGTTGGCCTCCTTCTTTCAGCATTGCTGTGAACTCTTCGAACCGCACTGGTCGGCCGATGTAATAGCCTTGGGCCACATCGCAATCGAGCTGGCGCAG
>JANNZB010000649.1:0-2208 GCA_031410395.1 Novosphingobium sp. | reverse complement strand
CGCCGGCTTTTCGAAATTGTACCGCCAGACAGATTGTCCCGTAAACGCGGGCATGGGGGCATCGGGAAATATCTGCTGGCGTGTGCGCGAATAGAGTCCGTCCGCACCGATCACCAGATCATAGCTGCCCGCGCTGCCATCGGAAAAGCGCGCTGTTACGTGATCGCCGTCATCGTCCAGCGCATCAACGGTAATACCCAGGCGCACATCCGCCCCTGCCGCCTTCGCCCGTTCCCCCAGAACCTTGTGCAGTGCCGGGCGCCCGATCCCACATTGGCCGGATAACCATCGACCAGCCGGGGCGTCGGCAGTCGCGCGGCCCTGTCACCATTGGGAAGATAGACTTCGACAAAATCAAAGCCGAAACCCGCACTCAGATAATCATCGATAATGCCAAGTTGCTTGACAGCGCGCACGACATTGGATTGCTGGATGATGCCCACCCCATAGACCGCCCAGGCGGGGTCCCTCTCGACGATGGTCAGCTGGTGTCCGTTCCGGCCAAGCGCGATGGCGGAGGTGAGCCCCCCGATGCCGCCGCCAATGATCAGGATATTCTGGTGTCGCAATCTGCTCTCTCCTCGTCGAGCGTCGGGATAGCAGCGAACGATTCATCCTGAAATGTGATTATATTGATGGATTTCTATCGATGAAGCGGATTGATCGAGTCCGCTGCCTGATGGATTTCCTGAATAAGCCAGCGCAGCCCGGCATCGTTGCTCCGGGTCCGGTGATATTGCACCATTTCCCGCATTACCGGAAAGTCAAAGGGCAGGCTCTGCCAGGCGATCGGCAGCCTTTCGGCCAGCGTTCGCGCCAGACGCTCGTGCATCACGGCAATCCTGTCCGTGCCGACAAGCATTTCGGGCACCAGCGAAAATGATGATGCCATCACTTCGATGTTCCGGTCGCGACCGCGCGCGCCGAGATGCGTTTCGGAAAAGGAAACACGCGCCAATCGGCCAAGTCCGACCGCGATATGACCTGCCGCATAGAATGCGTCTTCGGAAATGGGCGACTTCATCAACACGCTTTCGCGCCACCCCCCCACAACATGCCTTTCCTCGAACAGCAGTTCCGTGGGATGATCAGGCGCGCAGTGGCCATCGGGCGTCAGGATGAGATCAATCTCTCCCCTGTCGAGCTGAAGGACCATCTCGTCCGATGGCGGCTGCAGATCCAGCCTGATGCCGGGCGCCAGGGCTTTGAGTTTGGGAATCAGCGTGGAGAACAGCACTGTCGAGAGATAGTACGATACGCCGATGCGGAACCTCCGCGCGGATGTTTGGGGATCAAACCCCAGCGACTGGCTTATCATCATATCGACCTGCGCGAGCAAATCCTTGAGCATCGGGCGCAGCGCCAGCGCCTGCGCCGTGGGGATCATCCGCTTGCCGTGCGGTGCCAGGACAGGATCGCCAAAATAATCCCGCAGGCGGCTCAGCGCCGCACTCACCGCCGGTTGGCTCAGATGCAAGCGCTCGGCGGCACGTGAGACATTCTGTTCATCAAGCAGCACATCAAGTGCCACCAGCAGATTGAGATCAAGGCCTTTGAACCGCATATCCAACTATAATCAGCACTTCTACATTTCAATCAAAATAAGCGATTTTCCTTATCCTGTGCCATCAGGCAAATTCACGCCACCAAAAAAATACGGGGAGAATTTCAGATGCGCACGGCCGATTTGCTTAAGCTGGGTGTTGCAAGCGTTGCCCTTTGTTCAGCGCTGCCGGCCTTGGCGCAGGAAGCCCCCGCAAGCGACGAGCAAGGTCTGGAGGACATTGTTGTCACGGCCCAGCGTCGCGAGGAAACCCTGCAAAAGGCCGCCATTCCGGTCAGTGCCATCGCAGGCGACACGCTGACGCGGCAGAGCATTACCCAGGCAACGGATATCACCCGGTTGGTGCCAGCCCTGCAGATCGCGCCGGCTGCCTCATTTACCCAGATCTACCTGCGCGGGGTGGGTACTTTTGGCGCGAACGCGTTCGCCGAGCAGGGCGTGGCCTTCAATCTTGACGGCGTCTATCTTTCACGCCCCGCAGCGCCAGCGGCGCTATTCTATGATCTTGAACGGATGGAAGTCCTCAAGGGACCGCAGGGAACATTGTACGGCCGCAACGCGACCGGCGGGGCGGTCAACCTCATCACGGTCAAGCCGAAGCTTGGTGCCTTTTCCGGCTTTGCGACGGCCGAATATGGAAATTA
>JANNZB010000648.1:0-20543 GCA_031410395.1 Novosphingobium sp. | reverse complement strand
TGTACTGCTGTTTGTAGATTTCGCCCGGGCCTTTGAACTTGTCGTTCCGGGCATTGCTGGCCGACACAAACATGCGCAGGCCACTGCTTGTCAGATCGCCAGACTGGATCATGCCGAAAATACGGCGATAATTGTAAGTACCAAAAGTAGCGGACAATCGTGCGCCAACATAACGCGATGGAACAATCGTGCGATAGTTCACCGTACCGCCAGCAGCCGAAGCAGTGGGGCTATCGATGTCGGTCGTGCCGAGGTTTACGTTGACCTGCTCTATCAGTTCAGCGTCAAGCTGCTGGTTCGAGAAGATTGCATAGTTGCCCGAATCGTTGAGCGGGAAACCGTCAAAGGTCAGCGAAATACGATTGCCGTCAAAGCCGCGGATGCGAAGGTTACCGCCTGACGAGCCGTATGCATCGCTATTGGTGAAGTTGACGCCTGGAATCTGGTTAATCGTATTGAGGATCGATTGGCCAGCGCCCTGGCGCTCGATCAATTCCTGAGTGATCACGCCGCGCGACTTGGTCGAGTCTGGCGCAACAAAGCCGCCGACACCGTCTTTCACACGAGCACCCGTAACAACAATGGCGGGTTTTTCGTCCGTTTCGATAGTGCCGGTCGACTGCGCCATGGCAGGCGTCGCTATGCCGATTGCGAGAGAAAGGCTGGCCGCGCCGAACGCGAGAATTGACTTAAGCTGCATGGTAAACCCCGATTGCCGCGTGTTGAACAGGTCTGATCTGCTTGAAAGGCCCCCGCCGAACGCTCTGTGCGAATCAGCGGAAATCCCCTCGATAGTGACGATTTACCGCCACCGCGCACGCTTAAGAACACCGCATTGTGACAGGCTGTTGACACTTTGGGGGTCGCCAAGCCAAGCCAAACCAATTGTTGGAACAAGATTCCACAATGAGTGAAAATCACGTAATAATCCATCGAATCGGTGAATTTATGCCACTAACAACGCTTCATTGTGGCAATTTTGCTTGGTCGAATTTTGCCGCACTGCGGTATATCTGCAACGCTGAAAGTGACGGAAACAGAAATTGGCTTCGCATAACCACGATCGCTCGCACCACGGCCATCACCATGCCGCACCATCGCCCGGAAGCCATTCTTTGGCCTTTGGCATCGGCGTTGCGCTCAACGCTTTATTTGTCGTGGTTGAGGCGGGGTATGGCCTGGCTGCCGGATCTATGGCGCTGGTGGCCGATGCCGGGCACAACCTGTCGGACGTGCTAGGTCTGGTGATCGCCTGGACTGCCAGCGTTCTGGCTGCGCGGCCGCCATCAGCGCGGTTCACCTATGGCTTTAAAAGCTCATCAATCCTCGCCGCGCTGGCCAACTCCGCGCTGTTGATTACCGCAATAGGCGCCATCGGAAGCGAGACGGTGCACCGCTTCATCAATCCCGAACCCGTCGCAGGAGGCGTGATGATGGCGGTTGCGGCGGCGGGTATCGTGATCAACAGTGCAACCGCGATGCTGTTTTTCGGCGGACGCAAGCACGATCTCAACCTGCGCGGTGCGTTCATTCATATGGCGGGCGACGCAGCGGTCTCTGCTGCCGTGGTGGTCGCAGGTTTCTTGATCCTGCGCACCGGCAAGCAGTGGATTGATCCGATGGTCAGCCTGCTGGTGCTTGGCGTGATCGGCTGGAGCACCTGGGGTCTGCTCAAAAGCGCGCTAAAGCTCGGCTTGCTTGGCGTTCCTGACGGGATCGATCAGGACGCGGTGCGCGCATTTCTGGCTGCGCAGCCGGGGGTTACTGCTGTGCACGATCTTCATATCTGGCCTATGAGCACGACCGAAACCGCCCTCACTGCCCACCTTGTAATCCCGTCCGGCCATCCCGGAGACGGCATCCTCATCCACCTTTCCCATGAATTGGCGCATGATTTTGCTATCGGTCATGCAACAATCCAGATAGAATCGGGCTCGGAGGCGGGATGCAAGCTTGAGAGCGAGACGGTGATTTGATGGCAGGAGCCCAGTCTAACAGCCTTTTGATCGATTCCATGCAGCGGCTCAAATTGGGTGACCAAACAGCGCTGGCTGAAGTTTATCAGGCGACCTCCGCGAAGCTGTTTGGCATCTGCTTGCGTATCTTGGGGGATCGCAGCGAAGCCGAGGATGCCTTGCAGGACGTTTATGTTTCACTCTGGACCAATGCCGGGCAGTTCGATGCGCGCCGGGCCAGCCCAATTTCGTGGCTGGCGACTTTCGCGCGCAACCGCTCGATTGACCGGATACGCCGATCGGGAAGGCTGCGTGCAGCCGAACCGATCACCGCTGCTGAACAAGTAGCTGACGGCGCGCCCACAGCAGTCGCTGTGCTGATCGAGGGCGAGGACAGAGCCCGCATCCATTCCTGCCTTGGCCAACTTGAAGACCGGCAACGCGAATCGATCCGCGCAGCGTTCTTCGAAGGATTTTCCTATCCCGAACTGGCGGCCCGTGCCTCAATCCCACTCGGCACGATGAAAAGCTTGATCAGGCGCGGTTTGGCCCGTCTCAAGGAGTGCCTCGAGCAATGACCGAGCACGAAATCCTCGCCGCTGAATATGTGCTGCGGCTGCTTGATAGCGAAGACACGCTACGCGCGCGCGGTCTGATCAGCGCCGATCCGGGCTTTGCCGATCTGGTTGCCGATTGGGAGGCAAAACTCGCGCCACTGCTGGACGAGATCGCTTCGGCTGAGCCCGGTGCCGATCTGTGGCCGCGCATTGCGGCGGCCCTGAATGGCCAATCGGGCGGCGAAGTTGTGCAATTGCGGCGCGCGGTGAAACGCTGGCAGTGGGGGGCCGGGATTTCCGCCGCTGCTGCAGTGATGCTTGCCGTGGTTTCCATGCGCCCGGATGCGCCGATCATGCCAGCCACTGTTGCCCCGCCGCTCGCAGCGACGTTCGCGCCCAAGGGCGGTGGTGCGGTGACGCTGGTTTGGCAACCCGAGGTGCGCCGCCTCACCGCGCTTGCCCCGGAACTTCCGCTCAGCGCGGGGCATGACTACGAACTGTGGGTATTGCCCAAGAACGAGAAATCGCGCTCACTCGGACTGCTTAGGGCAGGAGCGAACAAGCAATGGGTGATATCAGCCGAGCTTGCTGCAAAGCTTGGCCCTGATGCCACGGTGGCGATTTCGCTCGAGCAAACCGGCGGCTCCCCCAACCCCGAGCACACCGGTCCGGTGATTGCGGTCGGAAAAATTTTGGCAGGTTGATGGCAATTTGCATCCGGCGGCGCTGAGGCTGCGTATCTCCCATTGCAATGACCGAACTCATTGCTTTTTGGAGATACCCGATGTTGACGAACTTAAAGACCTTGGCGCTTATTGCCGCTAGCACAATTGCTGTAGCAGGCATGGCGGCGCCAGCGACTGCCAAGCACCATTCCGCAAAGGCCATGCATACCGTGATGGTTGGCGGTGCAGCAATGTATCCAACCCGCAGCATTGTAGAAAACGCGGTCAATTCGAAGGTTCACACTACGCTCGTCGCGGCGGTTAAAGCTGCTGGCCTTGTCGATACGCTGCAAAGCGCCGGTCCGTTTACCGTTTTCGCCCCGACTAATGCTGCCTTCGCCAAGCTTCCAGCCGGCACTGTCGCTACTCTGCTGAAGCCGGAAAATCATGACACACTGGCCAAGATCCTGACCTATCACGTCGTCGCCGGGCGAGTCACAGCCCAAGACCTTACCGCAATGATCAAGGCTGGTCGCGGCTCGGCCAAGCTCTCTACCGTTTCGGGCGGCACACTGACCGCCAGGATGATGGGCAATCGGATTATGCTGATCGATGAAAAGGGCGGCATGGCCCACGTTACCCAAGCAAATGTCATGCAATCAAACGGTGTAATTCACGTCACCGATGCAGTTTCCTTGCCGGGCTGACCCTCTTAGCCCGGTTAGCCCGCCCCGTCCCTTCTCCCCCCAGACCCCGGGGACGGGGCGGCAACCGCCTAGATCAATCTACTACGATGAATTCATGACGCGCCCCGAGGAAGTCTTCGGGCTCAATCGCGAAACCAGCTGAAACGCAGTGCTGATCTTCGAGCCTAAGTTTGCATTTGCTGGTGAAGTGATCCTGCGCGCGGGCAGCGTCTTCAACCTGCCAGACCAAGGCATAGATGCCGTTTTGGACTTTGCCGAGAAACGCCCCAAGCGGACCAGTTTCCGTATCATCAGGCTGGATGAAAGCAACGTTCGTATCGCCTAAATGGACCACCACCCGCCGTGCGGGTTGCGGCTGGGTGACGCGATGATCTGAAACCACCTCACCATCGCAAAGCTTAGTGAAAAATCGCATCGCGGCGTCAATGTTCTTGGTCACACAGGCGATATGATCAAGCCGCACCACACCGCTGGTATGGCCTTGTCCCACGTCTGCTTGCCACGTCTTCTGGCCTGCCGGGCCGGTGCGATCATAAGGATCATTCGGCATCGGCACTTCGCAGATTTCCAGTAGCACCCCGCCGGTTGATTCGCCCTTCACAAAAAAGAAGAAGCCATAGTCGCTCGCGGTAATTGCCCCTGCATCGCGGAACGCCTGACTTGCGGCTTTGCCATCAGCTACCTTTATCTCGAACGAGTGGAATGCCTGGCCGATCTTCGCGGTCATCCGCGCGAAAGACTTCGACATATCGCCCGCGTTGCGCGGAGCCATCGGCTCTACCATGTGATTGGTGACATAGAGCAGCGCGGCATCGCGATCTTCCGCAGGGAAATAATTTTCAGCGAACACCAGACCGCCCAGCACATCCTGATAAAGCAGGCGGCAGGCGGTGATGTCAGTCGTCGCGTGGATGGTGTGGATAATGCGGGAAACATGGACGCGTTCACTCGGCATTGTGGCTCTCCGATTTGCCCAATTATTGGCGACACAACGTTACAAGAGCAAGCGTGACAGGCGGACTTCGTCCGTGCGATACGGCGCTCTTATCGATCAGATCGGGAAGCATTTCCAATGCGCAAGTCAGTCAGAATTTTCGCCGCCGCCGCGCTGCTGCTTGGCTCCGCACCACTGTTCGCCGATGCTCAGGCCGATCTCACTGCACGCTATGCCACACTCAAAGCTGCGATGGACGAGCGGGAGGATAAGCCGATCAAGGCGATGCTGACCAAGGATTTTCACAGCACCGACCTGCAGGGCGAGGTGCGTGATGCCGATGACATGATCGCCAGACTGGCAATGGTTCCGGTCGGTCCCGAGATGAAAAGCGAGACCAAGCTGCTATCGGTCGCGGTCGAAGGAACGAGCGCCAAAGTTATGCAAAACACCAGCATGTCGATCCAGCGCCAAGGCCGTGACGGCGTGATGCACGCGGGCGAGTTCATCACGGTGGCCGAGGATATCTGGGTGCAGCAGGGCGGGCAGTGGCTGCTGAAATCGTCCGAAGCTCAGGAAATCACTATCAAGCGCGACGGGGTGGAAATGCGGCACTTCAAGAAGGGCGATGTCATCCCGCCGCGGGGGGAACGGGCTGGGCGGCCCCCTGCGCAATAATGATTTGCGCTTAGCCCCTCCTCTTTAGGGGAGGGGTTGGGGTGGGGGCTGTCGTCTGGACTCTAGGACTACAGTCTCATGCCCTGCCAGATTACGAACTCTGTTGAGCAGGACACAATGATACCAATCAGTCGCTCAATCAGGCCATCCTGGGTCTGATGCTCAGTTGCTTGATCCAGGTGCGCGCGCTCGTCGGCGATGATAGTTTGCAAAGCCAAAACTGCTTCAGGATCAACCGTATCCAACTCCTCGAGTTGGGCTTCAAGATGGCGAAGCACCACGGTCTCGATCGCAACTGTGGTAGCGGAAATCGCACGACGACCCACCAGCCCAGTCAACAAACCTAGTGTCAAGCCGCCTGCTGCACATAGCCAATAACTGCGGCACCGCCGGACGCCGCGCCGCGTCAATTCGGCCGCGAAGATCCCGCGATGGCGGCGTTCATGTTCTCTGAATTCTGTCAGCTCGCCGAGTAGCGAAGGCGCTCGCCAGCGGGCCATAGCAATCTGCGTTGTATAGATGCACACTGCGCCATGCTCACCAGCATGATCGACTTTGACTATTCTGTCACCGACCCATTCAGCTTTGTGCAACTGCGGGACCAATGTGGCACCCACGAGTCAGCTCAGGCCGCTTCTTCCTTACCCTTGTGCACGCGCACCGGGTCTTTGCGGCCTTCGACGACGTCCTTATCGACCACGACCTCGGCGATGTCGTCCTCGGTCGGGATGTCGAACATCGTATCGAGCAGGATCGATTCGACAATCGAGCGCAGCCCGCGCGCGCCGGTTTTGCGTTCGATACCCTTGCGCGCGATCGCCTCAAGCGCATCATCGGTAAAGGTCAGCGACACGTCCTCAAGGTCAAACAGCTTGGCATATTGCTTGATAAGCGCGTTCTTGGGTTCTTTCAGGATCTTGACCAGCGCCTCGATATCGAGGTCCTCCAGCGTCGCAATCACCGGCAGACGGCCAACAAATTCGGGGATCAGACCAAACTTGAGCAAATCTTCCGGCTCTGCCTTTTGCAGCAGTTCACCCACCTTGCGCTTGTCAGGATCGGCAACATGCGCGCCGAAACCAATTGACCGCTTTTGCAGGCGGTCCGAGATGATCTTTTCCAGCCCTGCAAATGCGCCGCCGCAAATGAACAGGATATTGGTGGTATCGACCTGCAGGAATTCCTGCTGCGGATGCTTGCGGCCGCCCTGCGGCGGGACAGAGGCGGTGGTGCCTTCCATCAGTTTGAGCAGCGCCTGTTGCACGCCTTCGCCCGAAACGTCGCGGGTGATTGAGGGATTTTCCGCCTTGCGGCTGATCTTGTCGATCTCGTCGATATAGACGATGCCGTGCTGCGCTTTTTCGACGTTGTAATCGCTCGCCTGCAGCAGCTTGAGGATGATGTTTTCGACATCCTCACCGACATAACCGGCTTCGGTCAATGTGGTGGCATCGGCCATGGAGAACGGCACATCAAAGGTTTTAGCCAGCGTTTGCGCGAGCAAGGTCTTGCCGCAACCGGTCGGCCCAACAAGCAGGATGTTCGACTTTTGCAGCTCAACATCGCCGCCCTTGCCGCTGTGCTTCAGCCGCTTGTAATGGTTGTGCACCGCGACCGAAAGCACGCGCTTCGCCCGGTCTTGTCCGATGACATAATCGTTGAGCGTGGTGAAAATATCGCGCGGTGAAGGAACGCCGCCGTCTTTCTTACCGGCGATGCCAGCCTTGGTTTCTTCCCGGATGATATCGTTGCACAGCTCGACGCATTCATCGCAGATGAACACGGTGGGGCCTGCAATCAGTTTGCGCACCTCATGCTGCGACTTCCCGCAGAAGCTGCAATAAAGGGTGCTCTTGGCGTCTGAACCGCTCAGTTTCGTCATTCTTGTTCCTGTGTCACCCCAACGGGAGATTCGCCAGTTTTAGCCGGAAATTGCGCAAAATCAAACATGCCCCTTAGCAGCATAAGCTTACTGAGGGCTGAAAATCGGCCATGCGATGGACTTTTGTCCAAGATTTCCTATTCAGGAGCGCCGCCGGAGCCCTTTTCTGCGCCCGGTTTGTCACTATCAGGGCGGGCTTCGAACACCTTGTCGACCAGACCGAATTGCTTGGCTTCGGTGGCATCGAGCCAGTTATCGCGATCAACCGCGATGGCAATTTCTTCAACGGTCTTGCCGGTAAACTTGGCATAAAGTTCGTTCAGGCGCAGGCGCAGGCGCAGGATTTCACGCGCCTGAATCTCGATATCGCTGGCCATGCCGCGCGAACCGCCCGAAGGCTGATGAATCATGATCCGCGCCTGCGGCAGGGCAATGCGCATACCAGGCTCGCCAGCGGCGAGCAGGAAGCTGCCCATCGAACAGGCCTGGCCTACGCAAACCGTGGAAACTCGCGGGCGGATATACTGCATGGTATCGTGGATCGCGAGGCCGGCTGTGACAACGCCGCCGGGCGAATTGATATACATCGAGATGTCCTTCGAAGGATTCTCGCTTTCCAGAAACAGTAACTGGGCGACGATCAGCGAGGCCATGTGGTCCTCAACTTCACCCGTGACAAAGATGATGCGCTCACGCAGCAGGCGCGAGAAGATGTCGAACGCCCGCTCGCCCCGGCTGGACTGCTCGACCACGGTGGGCACCAGCGCGCCGGTGTAGGGATCGTGGGTAAACTTTCCTTGGGCGTTATTCGCGCCGAACAGGTCGAGCATGGGAATCCTCATCTGGTTGCCGCGCCTATCTCGCGACTGATTGGCATATGTTCAAGGGCGTTAACCTACAATTGTAGGGGGAGCCCTCACGCAATCGGGCTTGCATGGCAAAATACACCGCCTAGCATCACGCCGATTAACGAGGAACCGAAGCTCATGATCCGTATTGCTGCGCTGTTGCCGCTGGCCGCCCTCGTTTCAGGTTGCGCCACTGCCTTACCTAAGCCCGACCTTGCCCGTGCCCCCGCGCGTGTTTCCGATTACGTCCAGCGGATCGATGCGCTCGACCGCAAAGGGCCGAAGGTGGGCGCCGTGATTGCGATCAATCCCGATGCCATCCGCGCGGCGCAGGCGGCAGAAGCAATGTCGGGTCCGCTGGCGGGAAAAGCTATGCTGATCAAGGACAATATCGAAACTGCCGATGCTATGGCGACTACCGCTGGCAGCCTTGCACTCAAAGACAATGTCACTCGCCGCGATAGCCCATTGGTGGCGAAGCTGCGCGGCGCGGGCGTGGTCATATTGGGCAAGACCAACCTGTCCGAATGGGCCAATATCCGCAGCTCGCGCTCGACCTCGGGCTGGAGCGGGGTCGGCGGGCAAACGCGCAATCCGCATGCGCTGGACCGCACCCCATGCGGCTCCTCATCGGGCAGTGGCGCAGCGATTGCGGCGGGTTTTGCCTGGGCGGCTATTGGCACCGAAACCGATGGATCGATCACCTGCCCAGCCAGCGCCAACGGCATTGTCGGGTTCAAACCCACCGTTGGCCTCGTCTCGCGCCGCTATATTGTGCCGATCAGCCATAGCCAGGACACGCCAGGGCCGATGACGATGAGCGTGCGCGATGCTGCGGTGATTCTCACCGCAATCGCCGGGGCCGACCCTGCCGATCCCGCCACTGCGCGGGCTGACCTGCACCGTGAGGATTTTGCCGCCGGGCTTGACGCGGCGTCCTTGGCGGGAATGCGGATCGGTGTGCTGCGCAAGGCGACCGGCAAACACAAGGCCACCGAAGCGCTGTTCAACCGTGCTCTGGCAGACCTTAGCCGAGCTGGTGCGGTGCTGGTCGAGCTTGATTACGAGCCCGACCCAGCGATGTATAAGGCCGAATCGACGGTGCTCTATCATGAGCTCCACCAAGACCTTGACGCCTATCTCAAAGAGCTGCCCGGCAACCCGCCAGTGCGCAGTCTTGCCGAACTGATTGCTTGGAACAAGGCGCACGAGGCCGAGGAAATGCGCTGGTTCGGGCAGGAAACCTTCGAAGCAGCGGTGAAGCTCACCGATGAAGCGGCCTACAAAAAGGCGCGCGCGGATTCGCTGCGGCTGGCGGGCAAGGACGGCGTCGACAAACTGCTGGCCGAGGGCAAATTGGCGCTGCTGGTGTTCCCGACCGAAGGCCCCGCATGGACGATGGACCTGATCGTCGGCGATCACAGCCTACCAGTGGGCATGGGCTCAATCTCCGCGATTGCCGGTTATCCGCACCTGACCGTGCCAATGGGCGCTGTGGAAGGCCTGCCGGTGGGACTGAGTCTTGTTGCCGGAGCATGGGAGGATCGCAAGGTGCTCGAGGCTGGCGCAGCATATGAGCGGGTGCGCACTGCGGTTCTGGCAGTGCCCGGGTTCAAACGCTGGGGGGAATAGGCGGGAGAATCCGCCCTACGCCGCGGCCAGGTGCCCCCGAAGCCAGTCCGCCAGTTCCTCCTCGCTCAGTTCTCCGGCGGCGAGGGCGAGAATCGCCACCACCAGTTCTGCGTCGTTAGCGGTCAATTGGAAGCCATTAAGCGCAAGGAAAGTTTCGCAAACCACGGCAGCGGTCCGCTTGTTGCCATCGGCAAACGGGTGATTGCGTGCGGCTCCAAAAGCATTGGCGGCAGCAAGCGCGGCGACATCGGGGTCGCCATAGGCCGCCTGCTGCATGGGCCGCGCCATGGCGCTCTCCAGCATGCCCGCATCGCGCACGCCTGCAATGCCGCCGTGCTCGGCCAGCTGCTCTGAATGCGCTGCTTGTGCCACCGCCGTGGCAACCCAGATCCAGTCCTGTGCCATGGTTACTTCGCGAGTTCGCTCAGCGCGCGCTTGCGCCGCGCCATCACTTCGCGCGCAACGGCCATCTGCGCGTCGAAATCTGGCTCAGCCGCAGCAAGCTCAATCCCGCGCGGCGTGGCGATCACCGACAGCGCCTCACCCACCGAGGCATTAAGGTGCGCCAGCAGTCTCTTGGGCAGGATAATTCCGGCAGAGTTGCCGATCTTGGTGATCTTGATGGACGTGTTCATACATTTGTTATAACATACTGCGTGCGCGAGGCAACGAAAAAGGGCGCAGCCTGCGCCGCGCCCCTCTCGATACCCGTTTGTGGCGGGTGATTACTTCTTGGCAGCGGGTTTCTTGGCCGGGGCTTTCTTTGCTGGAGCAGCTTCCGCAGGCTTTGCAACCTTGGGAGCGGCTTCCTTCTTCGGAGCAGCAGCTTTCTTGGCGGGCTTCTCCTCAGCCGCAGGAGCAGCATCCGCTGCCTCCTCAACCTTGGCAGCCTTCTTGGCCGGAGCCGCCTTCTTCGCTGCCGGCTTTTTCGCCGGTGCCGGAGCCGATTCTTCAGCTTCAATTGCCGCCTGAAGCTCGTCCTTAGTGACGGTTTTTTCTGTGACTTCGGCCTTTCCAAACAGAAAATCGACAACCTTGTCCTCATAGAGCGGCGCGCGCAGCTGGGCGGCGACGAGTGCGTCTGACTGGACATATTCGAGGAACCGCTGGCGGTCTTCCTGCCGGTATTGCTGCGCAGCCTGCTGCACCAGCATGTTCATTTCCTGCTGGGTAACTTCGACACCGTTCGCCTGACCGATCTCGGACAGCAGCAAACCCAGGCGGACGCGGCGCACGGCGATCGAACGGTAATCGTCCTTCTCGTCCTCAATTTCCTTGAGCGCAGCTGCAGGATCTTCTTCGTTCTGGGCTTCCTGCTTCAGCTGAGTCCAGATCTGCTCGAATTCTGCTTCAACCATCGATGGCGGAACGTCAAAATCGTGGCCCGCAGCCAGCGTATCGAGCAACTGGCGCTTCATCTGGGTGCGGGTGAGCCCGGCAGTTTCCTGCTCAAGCTGGCCGCGCAGCAGGCCCTGCAACATCTCCAGGCTTTCGAGACCCAGGTTCTTGGCGAAATCATCGTCGATCTTAGCTTCGCCCGGCACCTTCACCGATTTCACGGTAACGTCGAAGGTAACCGCCTTGCCTTTGAGGTTTTCGGCCTGATAATCCTTGGGGAAGGTCACCTTGATCGTGGTTTCGTCGCCCGCTTTCACGCCGATGAGCTGCTCTTCAAAGCCCGGAATGAACCGGCCTGCGCCCAGTTCAATCGCCGCATCCTGGGCGCTGCCACCTTCGAAAGGCTCGCCCTTCAGCTTGCCGACGAAATCAACGATCAGCTGATCGCCAGTTTCCGCCTTCTTGCCCTTCTTGGCATCAACGAAAGTTTTCGACTGGCCAGCGATGCGGGCAACCGCCTCATCAACTTCGGCATCGGCAACCGGCACCACCAGCTTGTCGAGCTTCAGATCATCGAGCGCGGGCGCGGTGATCTCGGGCAGCACTTCAAGGCTCACCGAAAGCTCGGCATCCTTGCCTTCTTCATAGCCATCACCCAGCGCAACCGCAGGCTGCATCGCGGGGCGCAGGCGGTTATCCGCCACGAGCTTGTCCATCGCTTCACGGATTGAGGTGTTGAGCGCTTCCTGATGAAGCTGCGGCCCGTGCATTTTCTTGACCAGATTGGCAGGCACCTTGCCGGGGCGGAAGCCGGGCATCCGCACCTGCGGCGCGAGCTTGGTAATCTCACCCTCAATGCGCGCGGAGATCGCCTTGGCGGGGATCGTGATGGTATAGGCCCGCTTCAGGCCGTCATTGCTCGTCTCGACAATCTGCATTTTAACTCACGCCTTTTTACGCAATGCCACACAAGGCCACTTGATCACGCGGGGCGAAAAACTGGTGCGGGCGAAGGGACTCGAACCCCCACATCTTACGATACTGGTACCTAAAACCAGCGCGTCTACCAATTCCGCCACGCCCGCAACCCGACGAAGCCTCACAAATTCAGGCGCGGGCCTTAGGGGCTTGGGCAGCAAAGGGCAAGCGAGTCGGGGTGGGTTGGGCAGGAACAGGGTATTACGAGCACCCGCCCGACGATCCCGCACTGCGTCGCCTCAATCGAACTGCGCGAAAATTCGCTAGTTAAAGCTGGCCATCTGGCTTGTCTGGGGCTGCTGTGTTAGCTTTCTGCGCCGATGCAATAGAAAGGCTTAGGGTCCGCACATGCTGAAGAATCTCTTTTCGAAAGGCCCCAGTACTGCTGAGGCTCCGGCGAAATCCGGCGGGCCTGACCAGTCAGAAACCCGCACATATACCGCTGGCTGGCTGCTCAACAGTGAAAACGCCAGCGTCATTTGGGATACTCCCAAGCCTGTGCGGATCGATTCTGAAAGCACCGATCCCAGGTCAGTGGGACAATGCCCCTCGGTGCTCGATTTCGATCGGCGGCATTTCTCGGTCAACAGCCCGATCGATGTGCATCTGCGGCTCGACATGTCGGGCGGCGGCATGGACATAACCAATGTGCTGGCAGACAAAAGCCCGATCCGTTCCGAAGCCTTGCAGCGCTGGATTGTTTTCCAGCCGCGGCACGAATGGCGTCATCCGCAGCGGCCTGTGCTGCAAATGCTCACCTCCTATGTCTTCGTCTCGGACGATCCTCTCTACATAAACCAGTATCCACCCGTCCTGCATTATTCCGCAGCCAACCGCCCGGGAATTCAGATCAGCGGCCGCTTTCCTATCGATATCTGGCCGCGCGCAGTGCAGTGGGCGTTTGAATGGCATGACACTACAAAGGACCTCATCTTGCGGCGCGGCGAACCGCTGTTCTACGTTCGGTTCGAGGGCCCTGATCCATCCGCGCCGGTGCGGCTGATTGAGGCCAAAAAGACGCCGGAACTTGAAAGCTACATTGCCTCGATCACGGGCGTTACAGAATTCGTCGGGCAGACCTACTCGCTGTTCAAGACCGCCAAAGAGCGCCGCCCGGCAAAGCTGCTGTTCCCCAAGGACTAGGGCAACTGCGCCGCGCGCACTCGGAGAATAGCGCAGCGCGGCGATTGGCATGGAAGGCGGCGGCGCTATATGCTGCGCCGATAATGGTAAGTTCGAATCGAAGGGAAGCTGCGTTGAAGTTCGTCCAGGTTGTTCAGTGGTCGGTTGAAGGTGACAGCATCCGCTTCGAAATGTTCGGCGAAGATCAGAACACCCACCACTTCGAAGTAAGCGCCGCCTGCGCTGGGGCCCTCGCCGCCGCGCTGACTGCTGAAGTTCAAAAGCTCGACGTGCAGAGCGAAGACCATCAGCTCATTCGTCCCACAGGCGTCCAGACCGGCAAGACCGACAAAGGCGAGCCCATGCTGTTCATGACGCTAAAAGGCGGCGCGGAATTGCCGCTGGTTTTCGGATTGGACAGCCTGGGTGTGCTTATTTCCGAACTGGAGAATCTGAGGAAACATATCGGCGCGGATTCGCAGGTGCGCTGGCGTTGATGCACGGTAGGGGCGAGATATAGGACGCGGTATTCCGTGTCACCAGCAAGACGCTACCATACAGAAATGCGCCTGGGACATGCGATTGTGTGCCCCGGTCCAACCGTGCCCCTATAAAGTGGTGATGGATATGAGCGTTGCTGGACGGAGTTTATGGGTTAAGTGGCGTGTCACGGTAATAGCCCTACCCGTGCCCCTGATTGAACAACACTCAAACCAAATTAGGCGGCCTTCAGATACGAAACTGTCAACACATTCCTCTCGTTCTCGACAACATACCTCTTGCGATACCGCAAAAACGGAGATTCGATAAGCCGGTAGGAAACACTTCCCAGTACAGTCATGAAGGCAAAAAACAGCATCGCCCAAGGTAAGCACAGATATATATCGCTCAAAGCCATGACATATTTTTCGACGGCGTAAACAAAAAACAAAATAGGAGATGAAGAACAAGTGCAGCAGATATATTGCATAACTATATTCTCCAGCCTTTTGCACCATTTTCATGACTGGCGATTCTACCCGGAACGGATGCCTGTCATACCATGAAATGATCGCGCCGAACGCGGCACCTTCCAGAGTAGGGATGTAAACCCAAATGCCGCCCAATGATTTTGGCAGGTTATAAAACCCGCCAGCGGAATCAAACCAGGCAAAGAACGCACAAATCGCGATCCCCAGCGCAATGGCCAAACCCTTTTTGGCCCCGGTAGTAGATCGCATTGTAACCGCTTTGCCGTGATTTGCTGGGCTGGTTTAGCAACGGTGCGTTAACATCCACTTCGCGGAACCTTAGATCATCTGAGCGGTGCACTATGCTGCATCTCGCCTTATGAAACTACGACACGCAAACGCTGCGCGCGCGTGCTTCATCAACTAACTCGGCCGCGCCCTGGGGCAGCATCGCTTGGGGGACGCGGAATACCGTCTCCACTACCCCAAAAACCTCGCAAACCACCCCAACATCCCCGCCTGCTTCATAACCTGGGCCGGGGCAGCCCTCGGTGCCTCACACTCCAGGCAATAGGCCTGCATCCCGCTCGCGCCCAACAGGTGGCTTGCCTGCCCCATGGCGCTCGCGATCATCGCTTGCTGCTGCCCGGCCAGCACCGCGAAGATGTCGCCTTGTGCGGGCGGGTTGGCGTCTTCGTCCCCGGTCAGTTTTTCGAGGAACGAGCTATATCCGCCGTCCTTATCCCCCAGATAGGTGGCGTGCCATTTGCCGTCCTCCAGCTTGGCCTGTTTTGCAGCGTAGTCCAGCGCATCCTGCAGCCCGCCGAACTGATCGACGAGGCCGAGCTGCCGCGCGGTGCCGCCGTCCCAGATGCGCCCCTGCGCGATGGTATCAATCTCGGCAGGCGTCTTCCCGCGCGCCTTGGCAACGATGCCGATGAAGCGCTGATATCCGCGCTCAATGGTTGATTGCAGCAGCGATTCCACCTCGGGCGTGAAGCCGCCGAGCAAGTCAGGCTGCCCCGATAAAGGCGTGGTGCGCACGCCGTCGGATGTCACGCCGTAGTCGGCGAGCGCCTTTTCAAAGGTGTTGACCACGGCGAAGATGCCGATCGAGCCGGTGATTGTACCAGGCTCGGCAAATACTTTGGTCGCCGGGGTCGCGACCCAGTACCCGCCGCTCGCCGCGACATTGGCCATTGAAACGACCACCGGAATGCCCTTGGCCTTCTGCCGTTCAATCGCGGTGCGGATGCGTTCCGAGGCGGTGACCGATCCGCCCGGCGAATCGATGCGGACGACGAGCGCCTTGATGTCCTTGGTCACCTTGCTGTCGAGCAAATCAGCGATCCGGTCACCCCCGGCAGAGCCCGGTCCGGCCTTGCCATCGACGATCTCACCGGCAATCGTCACGACGCCGATCTTGTCGCCCTTGGTGCTGGGTTCGTGCGCGGCGAGGTAGGCCCGCAGCGTTGAGCGGGCATACATCCCTGGGCGTTCGTCAAGGCTGTCTTTGCCGACAATTTCCGCCACGCGCTTGCCGAAAGCGATGTGATCGCCAATCTTGTCGACCAGCCCGGCAGAAAGCGCCGCCTGCGCGCCATCGCCGCCCGCCGCCTTGTACCAGCCCGCAGGATCGGTGGTGACGAGATCGACGTTGGCTTTCGGCCGCGCCTTTTTGACGTCGGCCTTCCAGCTTTCAAACAACGTGCCGAGCACGGCCTTGCGCGCCTCCTTGGCGGGGGGCGACATATCGCTGCGGATATAGGGTTCGACATATTCCTTGTAGGTGCCGACGCGGTAAACGTGCGGGGTAATCTTGAAGCGTTCGAGAAGCTTTGCGAAATACAAGCCATGCCCGCCCGGGCCCGTGATGACAGCACCGCCCAGGGGATCGACCCAGGCCTCGCTTGAATGGGCGGCGAGCATCACCGCATCATCGGCATAGCCAAAGGCAAAGGTCAGCACCGGCTTTTTCACCGCGCGCACCCGATCAAGCGCGGCGCCGATTTCTTCCATGTGAACCAGCCCGCCGCCGGTGAAGCGTGAAAGATCAAGCACCACGGCCTTAACGTCATCGTCCTTTACGGCGGCATCAAGAGCTCGGACCAGATCGCGCGCCCGATATTGTCTGGTTGGCACTGTGCCGCCGAGTAACGCCGCAAACGGGCCGTCCTTGGCGGGCTCTTCAACAACGCTGCCATCGAGCTTGAGCAGTAGCGCACCGGCATGAACCTGGCCCGGATTGGGCCGCATCGTCAACACCATATAAAGCGCGAAGAAAAACAGGAGCAGGAACAGGAGGGCGAGAGCGTCTTTAATGCCGATCAGCAGATGCCAAACTTTGCGCGCGAAAACCATTGGGGTTCCTTATCGTCTATTTTAAGTCGTTCGATTGCCCGCGCTTGATAGGGGGACACGCGATCTTTGCGAACAATTCGCTTGGCTTCTTGACTGATCGTGTATTTTTATACATCGGGTCGTTTGATGTTCGAAACTCAGGATTTGATCGCCCGAATCGAGGCGCTGGCGACCAAGACAAATCGCAGCAAATCAACGCTTTCGCGGCTGCTGTTTGGCAATGGAAAGCGAATTGACGAGATTGAGGCCGGGGGATCGATCACGCTGGCCACCTATGACCGCGCACTCGAACGGCTGAACCAGATCGAGCGCGATGGAATTGAGGTGCAAGATTCGTGCTATCCGCCGGGGCGGCTGGCGTTCCCGCATCGCCACCTCCTTGGGGTCGCGGGCCTTGCCCCGCACGAGATTCTGTTCCTGCTCGATGAGGCTGAGCAGTGGGTGGAAATGAACCGCCTCCCGCACAAGCGCGACAACCGGTTGGCTGGCCTGACGATCATCAACGCTTTCTTCGAGAACTCGACCCGCACGCTGCTTTCGTTTGAGATCGCGGGCAAGCGGCTGGGTGCCGACGTCGTCAACATGCACGCCGCGCAATCGAGCGTGAAGAAGGGCGAGACGCTGATTGATACAGCGCTGACGCTGAACGCCATGCGCGCAGACGCCATCGTCATCCGCCACGGTTCATCGGGCGCAGTGCGGCTGATCGCCGACAAAGTCGATTGTCCGGTGCTCAATGCAGGCGACGGGCAGCACGAGCATCCGACCCAGGGTCTGCTCGATGCCCTGACGATCCGCCGGGCGCTTCGCGAGCGCGGCAAGCCCGAGGGCTTCAACGGGCTGAAGATCACCATTTGCGGCGATTTGCTGCACAGCCGGGTTGCGCGATCAAACATGCACTGCCTGACGACACTCGGCGCAGAGGTGCGGGTTTGCGCCCCGCCCGCGCTGATGCCCGATGGCGTCGAGCAGTTGAAGGTCACTGCCTATTACGATTTCAACGCGGCGCTCGATGGAGCCGACGTGGTGATGATGCTGCGATTGCAGAACGAGCGGATGGAGGGCAGTTTCGTGCCCTCACCCGCCGAATATCGCTATCTTTACGGGCTGACCACCGAGCGGCTGAAACGCGCCGGGCCCGATGCCTTGGTGATGCACCCGGGGCCGATGAACCGGGGGATCGAGATTGACAGCAATGTTGCCGATCACTCTTCGCGATCCTTGATTACCAGCCAGGTCGAAATGGGCGTCGCCATGCGTATGGCCTGCCTTGATGTGCTCACGAGGGGCCCGCGCGGGCTCGAGGGCTGGCAATGATCGACACCCCGCTAACGATCATCAACGCGCTGTTGCAGATCCCTGGCAGGCCTGCGGTGCGCGGGGCTTTACGCACCGGACAAGACCGGATTGCGGCGATTGGCCCCGATGTAATGCCGTTACAAGGGGATCGTATATTCGATGCAAAGGGCAAGCTGGTAGCGCCCGGGATCGTCGATCTGGGGGTTTTCGTTGTCGATAAACCGGCGTTTCACTTCGGCGGAATTACCCGTGCGGCACTTATGCCAGATCAGAAGCCGCCGCTCGATCACCCGGCGCGAGTGCGGTTCGCGGCGCAATCGGGCAAGCCGGGGCTATGGGTCCATCCACTTGCGGCAGCCACGCGCGGACTGGAGGGGAGCGAGCTAGCTGAGCTGGCGCTGATGCGTGACGCAGGGGCCAGGGCGGTGAGCACCGGGCGGCACTGGATTGCTGATTCTGGCACGATGCTGCGGCTGCTGCGCTATTGCGCGATGCTTGATTTGCTGGTGATTTCGCACGCCGAGGACGGCGGGCTGACGGGCTCAGCGGTGGCAACGGCAGGTGAAATGGCGACGCGGTTGGGCTTGCCTTCCGCTCCCGCTGAAGCAGAGGCGCTTGCAGTGGCGCGCGATATTGCCTTGGCCGAAATGGCAGGCGCGCGACTGCATATCCGTCAGCTTACGACTGGTGGGGCCATCGCGCTGGTGCGAGCCGCGAAGGCGCGCGGGGTCAGGGTTACCGCCGGGGTCACGCCCGCCCATTTCATGCTGTCCGACAATGCCACGGCAGATTTCCGAACCTTTGCGCGGTTTTCGCCGCCGCTGCGCAGTGAATCTGATCGCAAAGCCGTGATCGCCGCAATCGGTGATGGCACAATCGATGTAATCGGTTCGGGCCACGATCCGCGCGGACCAGAGGACAAGCGTTTGCCCTTTGCCGATGCCGAACCGGGGATGGCGGGGGCCGAAACGCTGCTGCCACTTACGCTCAATCTGGTGCGCGATGGAGTGATCGACACGGGCCGTGCCTTTGCCCTGCTCGCCAGCAATCCCGCTGAACTGCTCGGTGTCAGCGCGGGCAGGCTTGAGGCGGGATTTGCTGCCGACATTGCAGTGATCGATCCCGACAAGCCGTGGATCGTCGATTCGGATCGGATGGAGGCGGCGGCGGGTAATACGCCGTTTGATCGCCAACCGGTGCAAGGCCGCTGTCTGGCGCTGTTCAAGGGTGCGGTTCAGGTCGCCTGAAGCAGAAAACCCCTCCCGCAAAAAGCAGAAGGGGCTTTCGCACTGTCAAATCGAAGTTGAAATCTATCGGCGGCGGGCGAACTGCGGGCCTGCTACGGCGCGAATCTGTGACGGGACTACGCCCGGCATATGGCGGGCTGGGGCAGCGGCATAGGCGAAGCAGGCACCGCCTCCGCTCTTCACCCGCGAGCACAGTCCGTAGGCGGCCTTGGAGCCGACCAGACCAGCCGCAGCCACCCGCCAAACATGCTTGCCGCGCACAACTGCGGGGGCAATGTTCATCCGATAAGACGCCAGGCTGGCGTTGCGCGCGGTGTAAATACCCCAAGCGCGGCGGGCGCCTTGCGGACTGGAGAACGAGCCGAGCTGCACCAGGTGTGTGCCATCGGCGCTGGTTGGGCGCGGTTTGGAGGAATAGGCCACTACATGCACCGCTTTGGCAGCGGGCATCTGAATCACGGGTTCTGATGCTGGGGCCATGGCAACCTGCTGTGCGGCATCTGGGGCAGTGTAAGACGCAGGTTTGGGCGCACCCGCCAGTTGCTGTGGCACGTTTGGCGCCGGATCTGGCACTGGAGCATCAGCAGCAGGAAGCTCAGCCTGTACAGAGGCAGTCTGTACCGGAGTTACTTCAGCCACGGCGGAAACCTTGTCACCCACGACCGCCACTAGAGCAGCGGCGTTTGCGGTTGTTTCTGCGGCAAGCTGTTCCATCGCCGGATTGTTGGCAAGCGCGAGCATCGCGGGCTGGCCGGGATCGCTGCGCATCGGAGTTTCGAGCAGGGCAGCGATGCGCTGCTGATACTGCTCAGGCTGAATCATCCCAGCCCATTCGGTTATCCGTGCGTCGATCTGATCAGCAGGAACGTCTTGCGCAGCCATTGCCCGGGCTTCGCGCCATTTGCCGGCAAGGGCATAGGAATAAGCGAGGTTCTGGCGCAATTTGGCTGTATTGTCGCCGCCACGAAGCGCATCGGCGAGCACCGCAACGCCGCGATCGGGCTCACCAGCCAGCGAAAGGGCAAGCCCCAGATCGCTCGCGGGTATCTCGCCGCGCCAATCTTCAAGCACGGCCAGTGCCCCCTTCTGATCGCCCGCGCCGATGTGCGCCAATGCAAGGCTGAGCGCGGTACGGGCGCTGTTATCGCCCAGCTTCATCGCGTCATCAAACGTCGCCGCAGCCGAAGTAAACCGGCCTGCTTTGAAATAGGCTTGCCCCAGCAGCACCCGCAGCGAAGCATCGCGCGGCGTCGCGGCGACTGCAGCTTCGGCATGCGAAACCGCATCGCCAGCCTTGCCGTTTTTCAAAGCAAGCCGTGCAGAATCAGCCGAATTGGATCGGACAGCCATGCCCGGACCAGCGCAGCCCGCCAACGTTGCAATAGCGAGC
>JANNZB010000647.1:0-3681 GCA_031410395.1 Novosphingobium sp. | reverse complement strand
AGGCCTGACCGTCGAAATCGGCAACTCGCCGAGGGATTGCTCTGCGCACTATGCGGTTTATTCAGAATCAGTGCGCAACCTCGGCACGCCGGTGTTCCCGCGTGGGCTGTTCAATGCGGTGCTCGAAAGCTTTGGCGCGGCGGCGGATATTCTCACCGTGCGGCATGAAGGCAAGCCAGTGGCTTCGGTGCTGTCGCTGTATCATCGCGGCGCGGTAATGCCATACTGGGGCGGCGGCACCTTCGCAGCGCGGCGGCTGCGGGCCAATGACCGGATGTATTTCGAACTGATGCGCCACGCCCGTGCGCGCGGGTGTTCGTCGTTCGATTTCGGGCGTTCGAAAACTCATAGCGGGGCCTATGATTTCAAGCGCAACTGGGGCTTTGAGCCGCAGACGCTGTCCTACGCCACCTGGACCGCGCCGGGCTGCGAGCGCCGCGATGCTGACCCCACCAGCGCCAAGCACGCGGCGCAAATCGCGCTTTGGCGCAGGCTGCCGCTGCCACTCGCCAATTTGCTGGGGCCATTGATCGCCAAAGGGCTCGGCTGATGTCCGAGATCCTGTTCCTTTGCCACCGCATCCCGTTTCCGCCCGATCGCGGCGACAAGATCCGCTCGCACCATGTGCTCAAAGCGCTGGCGAAGATGGCCCCGGTGCATGTTGCCACCTTCGCCGATGATGAGCGCGATGAAGCCGCGATGCTTGATCTGGAAGCGCTGGCGGCGTCAAACTATGTCGCCAACCGCAGCCTGCCGCTGCCGCTGGCGGGGGCGCAGGCTGTGCTGTCAGGCAAGCCTGTCAGCTTGACCGCATTTCAGGATGCCGGGCTGGCAACCTACGTTCGCGACACGCTAAGACAAAGCAATATCAGCGCGATTTATGTGTTTTCAGGGCAGATGGGCCAATATGTTCCGGCCAGCTGGCAAGGCACGTTGGTGATCGATTTCGTTGATGTCGATTCAGCCAAGTTTGAAGCCTATGCGCGAAAAGGCAATGTGCCGATGCGACTGATAAATGCCCGCGAGGGCCGCTTGCTCAAGGTCGAGGAAGCCCGGCTCGCAGCCCGCGCCGATGCAAGTCTGCTGGTTTCCGATGAAGAGGCGGCGCTGTTTACGGCGCGACTGCCGCGGTCAGCGAATGTTCGCGCGCTGTATAACGGGATCGACACGCTCACCTTCGATCCATTCACCGTTCCTCCCGAGCCAAAACTCGCAGTATTTCCCGCGCCACGGCTCATTTTGACTGGACAGATGGACTATCCGCCCAATATTGCCGCCGTTCAACGCGCTGTGAAGCGGCTGATGCCGCGTATACGGGCGGCTCTGCCCGAGGCTACATTCCACATCGTTGGCCGCAATCCCTCGGCTGAGGTGCTGGCGCTTGATGGCGTTGCAGGCTGCAGGGTCTGGGGCAGGGTGGACAACATTGCCGCTTACCTGCGCGCTTGTGACCTCGCACTGATCCCGCTCGAAATCGCGCGCGGAGTGCAGAACAAGGTGCTTGAGGCGATGGCGATGGCGATGCCGGTGGTGGTCTCACGCGGGGCCGCAACCGGTATTGGCGCTACCGAGGGCCGCGAACTGTCGATTGGCGATGATGATGACGCACTGGTGCGGTTAACCCTCTCCCTGTTGCGTGACCGGCAGAAGGCGATGACGATGGGTCTCGCTGCGCGCCGTTACCTTGAACAAAACCGCAGCTGGGCCGCTGCTCTGGCACCGCTTCCAGGCCTCATCGGATTTCCCGCGCAAGGGGTCAGCGATGCTGCTTAAGGCATTGACATGGTGGAAGCCCATCAGCCCCCGCTGGGCAGCATTACGCCGCGATTGGCAGATTTCGTTTGCTGCACTGGCGGTATCCTGGCTTGCCGGGATTGTGATTTTCGCGGCCGACTGGTTGGCGATGGCGGACCAGTGGTGGAACATCTCCACCTTTACCCACGTCCTGCTGATCCCGCCGATCATCGGCTGGCTGGTTTGGCAACGGTGGCCGCAACTGCGAAAAATTGTGCCACAAGGCTGGTGGCCAGGGCTGGTGGTTTTCGCTGGCGCGCTTCTGCTGTGGGTGCTCGGAGCTTTCGGCGGGATCAATCTGTTCCGGCAAACAGCAGTGGTTGCCATGCTCGCGGCCACTACGCTCGCACTGCTTGGCCCCAAAGCTGGGCGCGCATTAGCATTTCCGCTGTTTTATATGGCATTTCTCGTTCCGTTTGGCGATGAACTGGTGCCATCGTTGCAGCTTGTCACCGCCAAACTGACGATTGCTTTGGTCCAGCTTACCGGCGTTCCATCGGCGATAGATGGCGTATTCATCAACACTCCCGCGGGTTTGTTTGAGGTTGCAGCAGCCTGTTCGGGAGTGAAATTCCTGATCGCGATGATCGCATTCGGCGTGCTCGCCTGCCACGTCTGCTTTCGCAGTTGGAATCGGCGCGCGGCCTTCATGCTGTTGTGCATCGTCGCTCCAATTCTTGCCAATGGGATACGAGCCTGGGGCACCGTTTACATCGCGCAGTATATCGGAGCGGATGCCGCAGGAGGCTTCGATCACATCGTTTACGGCTGGTTTTTCTTCGCGCTGGTGATTGCGCTGGTGATCGCCATGGGTTGGAAATTCTTTGATCGTGATGCGGGAGCGCCGATGACCGATCTTCCGGCGATTGAGGCATCGGTGCTGCTCGCATGGCTTGCCAGCTACCGCATCGCCCCGCGCACGGCGCTGATGGTTATGGCCGCACTGCTGATCACCGCGCAGGTCTGGGCTCACTTTGGCGAAAAGCTCTCCGCCAAGCTGCCCGCTCAAACCTATCTTCCCGAAGTAACTGGCTGGCACCGGGTTAACTACGCGCCCCAAGCATGGTGGGAGCCGCGCGCGCATGGAGCTGAGCATCGGCTGCTTGGGCGTTACAGTGATGGCCACGGGCACACCGTCGATGTGTTTTTTGCGCTCTATTCCAGCCAGTCAGAGGGACGTGAAGCAGGGGGTTTTGGCGAAGGCGCTCTGACCCCTGAATCCCGCTGGCAATGGCAAAGCCCCGGCCCGGCGATGGCCGATGCTAACAGCGAGCGTCTGCTATACGGCACTTCGGTTGAGCGGCTGGCGCTGACCACTTATCGCACGGGCAATCTGATAACTGGCAGCAATACACGGTTGCGCCTTGCAAACCTGATTGACCGCATCATGCTGCGCCCCGAACCGACGATGATGTTGATTGTCTCAGCCGAAAAGATGCGCGGGAACCAGCCGCCAGAAGCAATTGCCGCGTTCAGAAAATCGACGGAACCACTTGGCCTGTGGATGGACCACATCGCGGGCGTGAGGTAGCGACGGCCAATGTGCGGAATCGCCGGAATCTTTCATATCGCCACCCCCAAACCGGTCGATCCGGCGCGGGTTGAGCGGATGTGCGATGCCATCGCCCATCGCGGCCCGGACGGATCGGGCGTGTGGACCGCGCCGGGTGTGGCACTCGGCCATCGCCGGCTTTCGATCATCGATGTTGCAGGCTCACCGCAGCCAATGGCTTCCAGTGACGGCCGTGCGATGCTGGTGTTCAACGGCGAAATTTACAATTTCCGCGAGTTGCGCACCGAGCTGGCAGCTGGCGGCGCGCGGTTTCATACCGATGGCGACAGCGAGGTCATTCTCGCCGCATGGCAGAAATGGGGGCCTGACTGCCT
>JANNZB010000646.1:0-1849 GCA_031410395.1 Novosphingobium sp. | reverse complement strand
GTGTTCGATCCGCGCGCGGGCAATGTGCGCCTTGACCTTGCTTTGGTTCAACGCCGGACTGCCGAAAAACGTCTTGTCATAGCCGGTGATCGGCAGCCCGCTCAGCGATGGCACCCCGCGATCAGTAACCCGGATGTCCTCATCGTACTCATATCCCAGCACGACTTGCGTCTTGTCACCCAGTTTCAGTCCAAGCGTCGGAGCAATGCCGATGAAATGGCCGCCGAAGACATCGCGGTGGTTGGCGAACACTTCGTAATCGGCGTTCAGGCGCAATGCGGCGCTATCGCTTAACGGCAGATTATAATCACCGGCGACTGACGCTGCGCCAAAGCTGTCAATTCCCGCCGACAATTCGCCCGATGCGGCATCAAAGCGCGCGAGTTTTGAAACCCGGTTGACCACCCCGCCGCCGCCACCGCGGCCGAAGATCATGGCATTGGCGCCCTTGAGCACCTCGACGCGCTCGGTGTTGAACAGCGAGCGGTAGTACTGGGCATCATCGCGCAGGCCATCGAGATAGAAATCAGCGGTGGTGGACTGGCCGCGCAAAGTGATCTGGTCGCGGTGGCCTTCGCCCTGAGCGAGCGTCACACCCGGAACATAGCGCAGCGCTTCGCCCAGCTGGCCCAGCGCCTGATCATCAAGCTGCTGGCGGGTGATAACGGTGACCGACTGCGGCACATCGAGCAGCGGTGTTGCGGTTTTGGTTGCGCTGGCGGTGGTGTCGACGTGATAGGAATCAGAACGGGCCGAAACAACAATGGCGTTGGCATCCTCAGCTTCGGTAGCACCGATTGCCGCATGGGCGGTCCCGGCCATTGGCAGGGTGGCAGCGGCAATAAAACAGGCAGGGGCGAAGGCTGATGCGAAGGGCGGAAGGCGGCGCGGCATAGAAATTCCTAATTGAGAATGATTCGCGATAAGCTATCGCTAATGCGAGGCGTTCGCAATAACAAGAGGTAATTGCCCCTTTTCCAGCTCTGGGCTAAACGAATCTGCCGAATTGACGGTGGCGGAGTAAACAATGAACGCGACAATCTGGCACAATCCGGCGTGCGGCACATCGCGCAAGACGCTGTCTATCCTTCAGGAAACCCCCGGCATCGCGCTCACCGTGGTCGAATATCTCAAGACGCCGCCCACCGCGACAAAGCTCGCGCAACTTTATCGCGATGCCGGGATGAAGCCAGCGCAAGGCCTGCGGCTGCGCGGCACCGATGCCGAAGTGCGGGGTCTGCCAAAGGCTTCCGACTCGGCAATTCTCGCGGCGATGGCGGCCGATCCGGTGCTCATCGAACGGCCCCTTGTTGAGACTGAAAAGGGCGTGCTTCTGTGCCGGCCTCAGGAAAAAGTGCTTGAAATACTTTGACCCCTGGACAAACAGCGTCTTGCCAAGCACCTTGCCAACAGGGGCCAAATTTGCAAACGCGCTTTCCCTCTTGCCATAATATGAGCCCGCACCCCCAATGACCAGTTCCGAGCTCGCCCGCGAGCCAATAGTGCGCAGGATAATGCGGAAAATCTCGCGCCGCCTAGGGCCGCTGGGGGTGTTCTTCGAAGGGTTTCTTGAACACCCGGTCATGGTCGGGTCGATCATCCCGTCGTCGCGCTTCACGATTACCAAGATGCTCGCCCCGGTGAAATGGGACGAGTGTCAGGTTTTCGTCGAATACGGCCCCGGTGTCGGCACCTTCTGCCGCCCGGTGCTCGACCGGCTGCGCCGCGACGGCATGCTGATCGTCATCGACACCAATCCGATGTTCATCGACTATCTGAAGAGGACGATCACCGACAGCCGCTTCGTTCCGGTGCTCGGTTCGGCCGCCGACGTCGAGGACATCGTCCG
>JANNZB010000645.1:0-10643 GCA_031410395.1 Novosphingobium sp. | reverse complement strand
CCGGGGCTTTGCGCGCGCAGGGTCATGACGTCATCACCACACGCGAGCCCGGTGGCACTCCCGGCGCAGAAGCAATTCGGGGGATGCTCCTGGGCATTGACGGCGAGGGCTGGCACCCGCGCGCAGAAGCGCTGCTGTTCGCCGCTGCACGCTCTGACCACGTCGAACGTCTTATCCGCCCGGCAATTGATCGCGGAACCTGGGTGATCTGTGACCGCTTTGTCGATTCAAGTCGCGCCTATCAGGGCGGGGGCGGAGGACTATCTGACGCCGAAGTCATGGAATTGCACCAGATTGGCAGCCACGGTTTGCTGCCGGACCTGACGTTTCTGTTTCAAGTGTCACCTGAAATCAGCGCAAAGCGACTGGTATTGCGCGATGGCGATGCGGCGGACCGAATCGGGGGAAGGTCCAAAGATTTCCACGAAGCGGTTTCGGCAGCGTTTGATCGCTTCGCCAAAGCCGAGCCCCAGCGCTTTGCCCGGATTAACGGCGATGGCACCGTCGATCAAATTCACGACCTTGTGCTAGCTGCGCTTGAGCAGCGCCCGTGACGCTGCTCGGCCATGACGCAGCTTGGCGCGAATGGCGTGAGGCGATGGGATCGACGCGGATGCACCATGCGTGGCTGCTTGCCGGCCCCAAAGGCATGGGCAAAGGCGAATTCGCCCGTGCCGCAGCAGCTGAATTGGTCGCCGAGCCGGGAATACCGCAACCACCGTTTGATCGCCACCCCGACATCCTGTTTCCCGAACACCCTGCGGACGGCAAGGAAGAGGCTGCAAAGCGCGAAAATGGACAAGATTATAAACGCAAACGCTCAATCCCAGTCGATGAAATCCGGCTGGTGCAGCGAAGGCTAAACACGCGGCCGACGCTCGGCAGCCGCCGCGTGGTGATCATCGATCCTGCTGATGATTTGGAGAAAAGCGCCTCCAATGCCCTGCTAAAAAGCCTTGAGGAACCGCCAGCCGGGACCTTTTTCCTGCTGATCTCGCACCGCCCGGGCCGCTTGCTGGCGACAATCCGCTCGCGCTGCCGGGTGTTGCGGTTCCCGGCCTTGCCCGATGCTGAAGTAGCTCAAATCCTCGCGCGCGAAGCACCGCAGGCAGATGCCGCAACCAGCGCCGCAGCGGTGGCCGCCGCTCAAGGTTCTCCCGGTGCGGCGCTGGGCTTTGTCGAACATGAGCTCGGGCCACTGCACGTGATCATGATGCGACTGGTAACCGAGGGCGACGATCACTTTGCCCTGCGCGGCGCGCTGGCGGGCGAAATTGGCCTGAAACCCGATCGCGAACGGCAACTGGCGGCGCTCGATCTTGCAAGGGCGGTGCTGGGGGCGATTGTGCACCGTTGTTCTCCCGCGCAACAGACGCTTGTGGTAGAAGCTTTTTCCGAGCTCTCCCGCCTTTCCGCCGCTGCACCGACGGCAAATTTTGACGCTGGGCTGCTGGTTATGGAAATTGGCGGGTTGCTGGCCTCGGCTGCGCTGCCTAGAGAAGCGGCCTGACCTTAAGGCATAGAAAGAATCCCTACGGCAATGGCCGAAACGTTCTACATCACAACGGCCATAAGCTATCCCAATGGCAAGCCGCATATCGGCCACGCCTATGAGGCGATTGCGGCCGATGCGATTGCGCGGTTTCAGCGGCTTTCGGACAAGGACGTGCGGTTCCAGACGGGGACTGACGAACACGGGCTCAAAATGGTGCAGACCGCACGCGACAAGGGCGTGGATGTGCGCGATTTGTGTAATGAAATGTCTGACCAGTTTCAGGCAATGTGCGACAAGCTCAACATTTCCTATGACAGGTTCCAGCGGACGACGGAGCCTGCGCACCACACCGCCAGCCAAGCCTTGTGGAAAGCGCTTGAGGCCAATGGCGATCTGGAGCTTGGGCGTTATGAAGGATGGTACAGCGTTCGTGATGAGGCGTTTTATGAGGAGAAAGAGCTAACTAGCACAGATGGTGATGTAAATCTGTCTCCGCAAGGCACTCCCGTTGAATGGACGGTGGAAGAGAACTGGCGGTTCAAGCTATCCAAATACCAGCAGCCCCTGCTCGATTATTACGCCGCGCACCCCGAATTTATTCAGCCCGACAGCCGCCGCAACGAGGTTATCAAGTTCGTCGAAGGCGGCCTGCAAGACCTCAGCGTTTCGCGTACCAGCTTTGACTGGGGGGTGAAGGTTCCGGGTTCCGAAGGCCACGTCATGTACGTTTGGGTCGATGCGCTGACCAATTATCTTACAGGGCTGGGCTATCCCGAAGATACGGAATTGATGGGCAAATTCTGGGCTGCCGAAGGCGACGAGAACGGCGCGTTCAAACCTGCTAACGTCCTGCACCTTATCGGCAAAGACATCGTCCGCTTCCACGCGGTCTATTGGCCCGCCTTCCTGATGAGCGCCGGTCTGCCGCTACCCAAACAGGTGTTCGGCCACGGCTTCGTCCTCGCGCGTGATGGCACGAAGATGGGAAAAAGCGCCGGAAACGCCGCCGATCCGCTTGAACTCGCTGAGAAATACGGCGTCGATTCCCTGCGCTATTTCCTGCTGCGTGAGGTGAGCTTTGGGCAGGACGGGAGTTATTCAGCCGAGGCGATTGTCACGCGCTGCAATGCGGAACTGGCGAACAGTTTTGGGAACCTGGCGCAGCGGGTGCTGAGTTTTATTGCGAAGAACGTCCCTGATGGGTTGCCGTGGGGAGGGGACGAACAGAGCGTCGATGTGGAACTTCAGGCCACAGTTGCAGTTGCCTGTGGTCATGAGTGGCAGCGTGACTTGAACAACTTAGCCATCTCCCAAGGAATCGAAAGTTGGCTTAGAGCCGTGTTTGCCTGCAATCAGTATGTCGACACTCAAGCGCCATGGGCATTGAGAAAAACCGATCCGAACCGAATGAATGCAGTTCTAGCTACGCTTTTTATGTGCATCCGTGATCTTGCTATCGCCATTCATCCAATCATCCCGGCATCGGCGGAAAAGCTGCTCGATCAGATGGGCATACCGCAAAATGAGCGCGACTATGCCGCTCTTTCAGATGTCACTTGGTATAGGCGGCTCCTTGAATCCAAAGTCCGACTAGCCCAACCCGTCGGCATCTTCCCCCGCCTCGAAATGCCCGCAATCCCTGATTAACCCGTCATCCTGAACTTGTTTCAGGATCCATCAGACCGAGCGCGCCGAAGCGAGAGATGAAGCGATGTCCGCGCCGTCAGCCTTTTCAACGCGCAAACCCCACAACCCCGAGAAATGGGTCCTGGAACAAGTTCAGGATGACGGAAATTGAGGGGATGGCTAAGCACGAACTATGCTCATTGATTCGCACTGTCACCTGAACTACAAAGGCCTCGTTGAAAACCAGCAGGCCGTGCTGGCCCGCGCCCACGATTCTGGCGTGACGGGGTTTCTCAACATCTCCACCCGCCAGCGTGAATGGGCCGATGTCATTGGCCTGGCGGCGCGCGAACCTGACGTCTGGGCCAGCGTCGGCATTCATCCGCATGAAGCTGATGCCCATGCTGATCTCGGCGCAGCGGCGCTGCATGAGGGCGCCGCGCACCCCCGGGTAATCGCCATAGGTGAGACTGGCCTCGATTATTATTATGACAAATCGGACCGCAAGACCCAGCAGGCATTGTTCCGCACCCACATCGACGTAGCGCGCGAAACCGGGTTGCCGCTGATCGTCCATACGCGCGATGCCGAAGGCGATACCGCCGCGATCCTGAGCGAGGAAATGGGGAAGGGTGCCTTCCCCGCGCTGATCCACTGCTTCACGGCTTCGGCCGATTTTGCTGGGGAAATGCTCGATCTGGGGCTGACGATATCACTGTCTGGTATCGTCACGTTCAAAAACGCCAAAGACTTGCAAGAAGTCGCCGCATCGCTTCCAGAGGACCGGATTCTCGTCGAAACCGATGCGCCGTTCCTCGCGCCGATCCCGCATCGCGGGCGACCGTGTGAACCAGCCTTTGTGGCAGACACAGCGCGGTTCGTTGCTGGTCTGCGCGGCGTCAGCGAAGAATCTTTGCGTGCGGCTACCACGCGCAACTTCTTCGCGCTGTTTACCAAGGCCCATCTTTCTGAGGACATCGCCGCGTGAAAGTGAAGGTGCTCGGCTCGGGCACTTCCACCGGCGTGCCGCGCATCGGCAACGATTGGGGCCTGTGCGATCCGGAAGAACCGCGCAACCGGCGTTCGCGGGTCTCCATTTTGATTGAAAGCGATGCTGGGGCGCGGCTGCTTGTTGATACCTCTACCGATCTTCGCGCCCAATTACTGGCAAATGGCATCGAAGCGATAGATGGTGTGTTCTGGACGCACGACCATGCCGATCATTGCCACGGCATCGATGACCTTCGGCCACTGCGATATGGGCGCGGCGGTTCGATCCCGGGATATGCTGCAAGCGAGACTGTTCGGCGGCTGCGCCAACGGTTTGGCTATGTTTTTGCAGGGGAATTTGGTTATCCAACCATCGTAACACTCGACACATTAGATCGGATGAGGATGTGCGCAGGGATTGGTGTGCAGTGGGTGCAGATGCCACACGGGCCAGCGCAGTCGACAGGATTTCGGTTCGACAGTGAAGGTAAATCAATCGGTTACGCGACAGACTTCAGTGAAATTAGTCGCGAAATGATCGACCTATTTAGCGCTTGCGATGTTCTCGTAGTCGATTGTCTACGCCGCGAACCGCATCCAACCCATGCGCACTTGGCGATGGCACTCGAACTGATCGAAGCGACGCGCACCGGGACCGGCATATTGACCCATCTCGACAAATCAATGGACTTCGCCACATTGAGCCGCGAAGTTCCTGGGCATGTGATGGTCGGTTTCGATGGCATGGAGATTACCGCATGATTGCCGGCGATCAGATCGTATCTTTGATTTCCTTGGTGATGGCGCTGGTGCTTGCATTTGCAAACATTCGCGGACGGAACCTGCCAATCGGTCGCATGGCAACGATGGGCCTGATTTGGGGCCTAATCCTGGTTGCTCTGACACTGTTTTTCGCGCGAATGGGGGACAATCCGTCCCGCTAGTCGTGATTTTATTTAACATAATATATATTATCAATCTAACATGTTTGCAAATATGACGGATGACCTAGGCCGCCTCCTCGCCATCATGGCCCGCTTGCGCGACCCGGCAACGGGCTGCGAATGGGATGTTGCGCAAACTTTCTCCACAATCGCGCCTTACACCATCGAAGAAGCCTATGAAGTAGCCGATGCGATTGAGCGCGATGATATGGCTGCGCTCAAGGACGAACTGGGCGACCTGCTTCTGCAGGTCGTGTTCCATGCGCGGATGGCCGAGGAAGCAGGTCTTTTTGCTTTCAATGATGTTGCCTTGGCAATCTCGGACAAAATGGAATCACGGCATCCTCACGTTTTCGGCGGCGAAGATCAGGTCGATCAACCACGCGAAGCTCGCTGGGAGAGCCTGAAGGCCAACGAACGCGAGGCCAAAGGCGCGAGTTCTGCACTCGATGGTGTAGCCGCTGCCCTGCCAGCCCTTTTGCGCGCCGAGAAGCTCCAGAAGCGCGCAGCGCGGGTTGGGTTTGATTGGCCAGACACGGAAGGCCCGACCGGAAAAGTCCGTGAAGAAATGGCTGAATTAGCGGCCGCGATGACCGCTGAGCACCGCGCTGAGGAAGCCGGAGATTTCCTGTTTGCTGCCGTCAACCTCGTACGAAAGTGGGGCGTTGACGCAGAAGAAGCCTTGCGGGCGGCAAATAGCAAGTTTGCCACGCGATTTCGCGGTATGGAAGGCTTGGCGGCAACCCAGGGGGTTGATTTCGAAGGACTAGCGCTAGAGGATCAGGAAGCGCTGTGGCAAGCAGTCAAAACGTCAGAGCGTAGCGAAGCGCCCTAATTCGCGCGGAGCAAGCCGAACGGAAATCCGCCGCTGCGGGCCAAGATCGCCCTCACCTGCGTCCTCATCATCCATAACTTCGCCATGACCGTGCAGCCACGCAATTCGCTGGCCATCGCTGGCGGGAATGGTGAACGTATGGAGCTGTGCTCCCTTCGTTAACATCGCGCCAAGTGCTGCCGATAAATCGTCACAAGATTTCCCCGTAAGCGCTGATAGTGGAACGATAACTTCATCGGATCGGCGCACAATCTCTGAATTCAGATCCTCAATTGCGTGATCGTCGAGCATGTCCCATTTATTCCACACTTCAATTATGGGAACGCTGGCGGCCTCCTCCGCATCAATGATGCCCAGATCCGTCAGCACGCGCAGAACCTGCACCTTCTGCGACGCGCTGTCAGGATTGGCAATATCGCGCACGTGGACGATAACGTCAGCGGCGTTAACTTCCTCAAGCGTGGCCCTAAACGCAGCGACGAGCTGGGTTGGCAGGTCGGAAATGAACCCCACAGTGTCAGACAAAATTGCTTTTTCAATCCCCGGAAGCCGCACTGCGCGCATCGTCGGGTCAAGCGTAGCGAACAGCAGATCTTCGGCCATCACTTCAGCCCCGGTCAGCCGATTGAACAATGTGCTCTTGCCCGCGTTGGTATAGCCGACCAGCGCAACGACCGGCCAAGGCGCCCTTCCCCGGTGCTTGCGGTGTAACCCGCGCGTGCGGCGCACTTGTTCAAGTTTACGCCGGAGCCTCGCCATCCGGTCACGAATCATACGGCGGTCGGCTTCGATCTGGGTCTCGCCCGGACCGCCCAGAAAGCCGAAACCCCCGCGCTGACGCTCAAGGTGAGTCCAGCTGCGCACCAGTCGGCCCGCCTGATAATCGAGATGCGCCAGTTCGACTTGCAGCCGCCCTTCGGCAGTGCGCGCGCGTTCGCCGAAGATTTCGAGGATCAAGCCCGTGCGGTCGATAACCTTGCGCTTCAATCGCTCTTCGAGGTTACGCTGCTGAATCGCGGAGAGCGAACCATCGACCACCACCAGCTCTGCCTCGTTTTGCGTACAGGCGATGGATATATTCTCAACTTGTCCCTCTCCGAATAGCGTTGCCGCGCGCGGTTCACGAATTGGCACAACAAACCCGTCGACGATTTCAAGGCCAATTGCGATGGCGAGGCCTTTGGCTTCGTCGAGCCGCAGCGCGCTATCCCCGACCTTCCCCCGGATCGCCGGGCAGACCACTACTGCCCGCGCGCCGCGCGTAACCTCGCCGACAGCATCTTCAGCCTCGCTCACGCCAGTGTTCTGTTCAAGGCATGGCGCGGATTGGCCAAGCTAGTCATCATCCTCGCCGTGGAGGTCTACGGGCGTGGCCGGCTGGATGGTCGAAACCGCGTGCTTGTAGGCCAGCTGGACATAGCCATCGCGCTCAAGCAGCATACAAAACAGATCGAAAGCAGCAACCCGGCCCTGTAGCATCACGCCATTGACCAGAAACATAGTAACCTGAACGCCCGCGGCCCGAACGCTGGTGAGGAAAACGTCCTGCAGCAAACGTGCCTTTTTGTTGGTTTCAGCCGATCCCAAAAACTGCGATGCATCAATTGGTTGGCCCGGCATGATGGTGGAAACCGCATGCTTGTAAACCAGTTGTGAGGCACCATCACGACGCAGCAGAATCGAAAAATTGTCAAACCAGGTGACAATGCCCTGCAGCTTCACACCCTTCACTAGAAACATGGTCACCGGTGTTTTGTTTTTGCGCAGGAGATTCAGAAACTGGTCTTGTAGCCCAGCTCCACCCTTGCTTGTTGCACCTGCTGGAACTTCGGGAGCTGGTGGAGCCGGCGGCTTGGGGCGGGCGGTCAATGTTTTAACGGCGGTGGTCACTTTTGGATCTCCATTTTTTTGGCGGCTGCTTGTGCAGTCCGCAATCTGGCTTGGCCGCGACTGCTATTGGTGCAGTCGATTCCAAACCGTTGGTCGCCAGAGAATTACAGGCTTGTTGCACCAAGGCAAAGCAGAAATGCTGCATAGCACAATTATTCTTGGAATTCCCCTTCATCCTCGTCGCGCTTGTCTGCCATGCCAAGCAGTTTGAGCTTTCGGTGCAGTGCTGACCGCTCCATTCCGATAAACCCCGCAGTGCGCGAAATGTTCCCTGAGAAACGCCGAATTTGCACCCGCAGATATTCCCGCTCAAAATTTTCGCGCGCCTCGCGCAACGGCACGCCCATCAGGGATGAAATACCGCTATCTCCGCCGCCCCGATCCGAAACGATTTCAGGCGGAAGCATATCTGCCTCGATCCGTCTCAGCTTGTCACGCGGGGCAAGTATTACGGTGCGTTCGACGACATTGCGCAACTGGCGGACGTTCCCCGGCCATTCGTAAGCCTGCAAGGCAGCCATCGTCTCGGCAGATATTTCAGGCGAAGCGACACCCTGCTCGGCAGCGTAGCGGGTGAAGAAGTGGGCAACCAGGGTCGGGATATCCTCTCGCCTACCGGACAGGGCGGGCACCGCCACGGGCACCACATTCAAGCGATAGAACAGATCTTCACGAAAACGCCGTTCAGCAATTTCCTTTTCGAGATTTTTCGAGGTGGACGAAACCACCCGAACATCGACGCGCACTTGCCGTGCGCCGCCGACACGGATGAACGCCTGTTCGGTAAGCACCCGCAGTATGCGCGCCTGAGTCGATAGTGGCATTTCCGCTACCTCATCGAAATAAAGCGTGCCGCCGTCAGCCATTTCGAGCAATCCGGCGCGAACCAGTTTGCCGTCCTGCTCCTCACCGAAAAGTTCCTGTTCGAATCGTTCCGGGGTGATTCGGGCAGAATTGACACTGACAAAGGCGCTGCCTGCGCGTGTGCTCCAAGCGTGGAGCAGGCGAGCGGCGACTTCCTTGCCAGAGCCCGCAGGGCCAGTGATCAGCAGACGGCTGCCGGTACTCGCAACGCGCTTCAACGTTGCGCGGACGTTGTTGATCGCGGCAGAATTGCCAGTGAATTCGAACGACGGCTTGATGTCTTGGCGCAGTTGCGCGTTTTCACGCCGCAGCCGTTCGGTCTCGGTGGCGCGCTCGACCAGCAGCAACAGACGTTCTGCCTCGAACGGTTTCTCGATAAAATCCATTGCACCACGGCTGATCGCTGAAACGGCGGTATCGATATTGCCGTGTCCTGAAAAAATGATCACCGGAAGATCGGGCTCGCGCACTTTTATCGCATCGAGAACTTCGAGCCCATCCATCGGGCTGCCGTGAAGCCATACGTCGAGCAACACCAGACTGGGACGGCGTTCGTCTATCGCCGCGAGAGCCGCCGAGCTATCCCCTGCCGTTCGGCATTCATAGCCCTCATCGCTGAGCACACCTGCGACGAGATCGCGGATATCGCGTTCATCATCAACAATCAGGATATCAAGAGCCATTGGTTTACCTTTTCAGCATTCATTCGGCCGCTTCGGAGCGAGGTTCGCCCGAGAGCGGGTCGCGCGCAAAGCGCAAAGTGACGAGGGTGCCCCCGGTTTCGATCGAGGCGAAAGTCATATCTCCGCCGTGTTCTTCGACGATCTTTTTAACAATCGCGAGGCCAAGACCGGTGCCCTTCTCACGAGTGGTCACATAAGGTTCTACAATGCGTTCACGGTCTTGCGGCAACCCGATACCATTGTCGGATATAGCGATCGAGATCGCCGAACCATCGTCATCCATCACCACGGAAATCTTGCCTCGATAATCGATTGGTGCATTGCGCGCCCGCGCTTCAACCGCTTCAACCGCGTTTTTCAGAACGTTGGTCATTGCCTGACCAAACTGATGCCGGTCACACAGGATGCGATCGCTGATCTCGCTGCCATTCCGGATCGAGAAATCGATATCGGGCCGCGCGACTTCTTGCAGGAACAGCGATTGCCGCGCCAGATCGACTGGGTCCTCACCGCGGAAAACCGGTTTTGGCAAACGAGCGAACGAGGAGAATTCATCGACCATTTTCTTGAGGTCGCCAACCTGCCGGATGATCGTACTGGTGAGTTCCTCAAACAACTCAGGATCATCCGTGATCTGCTTGCGGTAGCGCCGATTAAGCCGCTCCGTCGCGAGTTGAATGGGGGTGAGCGGGTTCTTGATTTCATGCGCGATACGGCGCGCAACGTCAGACCAGGCGGCCTGGCGCTGATCGAGCACCTGACGGGTGATGTCTTCAAACGAGATTACATGGCCTGCGCGATCCTGCGCAATCTTGACCACCAGGGTCAGCAGTTCGCTGCCCTTGCCATACTGGATCACTGCCTGCTCGCGCCCGGTTTCCACCAATGCAGCCAATTGCGGGGCGACTTCATCGAGCGTTTTGCCGATTGGATCGGGGTCAGCGCGATCAAATAGCAGGCGCGATGCGGGGCGGTTGATCAGTTGGACTCGCCCTTCCCCATTGGTGGAAACAACACCGGCGGAGACCGATTCGAGCACGGCTTCAATAAATGCTCGACGTTCGTGCAATTGCTGGTTGGCGCTGACCAGTGCCTGCGTTTGTCGTTCCAGCTGCGAGGTCATTCGGTTGAACGCGCGGTTTAGCAGGCCCACTTCGTCCGCGCCCGTGCGGCCCTCTACCCGCATTGAGAAGTTGCCCGAACCAACCTGACGCGCCGCCGAAACCAGATCGTACAGCGGTTTCACTTGCCGATCTGCAAACCGCAAAGCGAACCAGACCGAGAGCCCGACAATCGCCAACGATGCGGTGAGCAGC
>JANNZB010000644.1:0-5105 GCA_031410395.1 Novosphingobium sp. | reverse complement strand
ATCGGCGCAGGAAGTTGACGAACTGGTTGCACAGGCCGTCGTGGAAATAGAAGGCGAGTCTGCCACCCGCGTCCTCATTATCGAAGACGAGCCGCTGATTGCCATGCAGCTTGAAACGATCGTCAGCGAAATTGGCCACGCGGTGGTTGCCACGGCAGCAACCCGTCAGCAGGCTATAAACGCTTATGAGGCGCACGCGCCCGGCTTGGTGCTCGCAGATATCCAACTCGCTGATGGCAGCTCGGGAATTGACGCGGTTGAGGATATTTTGCGGCTCTCTGATGTCCCGGTGATCTTCATAACCGCCTATCCTGAGCGGATGCTTACCGGCAAGCGCCCCGAGCCAACCTATCTGGTGACCAAGCCCTTCCGTGATGAAACAGTGCGCGCCACGATAAGCCAGGCACTGTTCTTTGGTGGCGCAATCCTTACCAATTGATTGGGGTGTTGCGCAGTTGCAGCCTGTCTTGGCGGGGGCTCCTCGCTGCCCGGCCTGTTTATGACGTCAGTGCAGTTTGCACATTCGCACCAGAAACGTGCACCGAACCCCCGCGCTGGCGGACACGAATTCCATCCGCAAATGGCGTTTTTTCTCGCGTTGACGGCTAAACGTACCGACCAAGGCTTTGTTTATAAGGTTTGTCAGGTTTTGGGGAACTTAGGAGGCACTGAATTGTTCATAGTATTGTTATTGCAAGGCACCATGCTTTACGCAATCAAGCATTGATGTGGCGTGGTGCCGCTTGGAGCAACCGGTGAGCATACCCGATAAACCAAACCCGCCTGCGAAGAGCCCACGCTCTGACAAGGCGCGCACCCCCCGCGAACCGGGCTGGGCGGAAGGCTTGCGAAAGCTCTACGATAACGTTGTGGCCGAGCCTCTTCCCGATCATTTTGAAGAGCTGCTCAAGAAGCTCGACCAGTCTTGAGATGACCATGGCCGGTGCGCAGGCGGAACAATCGGAATTGTCCGGCGACAGCGGTGATGCATTTAAAGCGCAGCTGGTGAGCTTGCTGCCGCACCTGCGCGCATTCTCCCGCGGGCTTTGCGGAAGGCCCGATCAGGCTGATGATCTGGTGCAGGAAACGGTGATGCGCGCGTGGACCGCGCGGGAAAGTTTTGTCGAGGGCAGCAACATGAAGGCCTGGACCTTCACAATAATGCGCAACCACTTCCTCAATTTCCTGCGGCAGCAGCGCCGCAAGGACATGACCTATGTCGAGGGGCTGGATGCAGACGCGCCGGTGGTGGCCAATCAGGAGGATGGCGTTCATGTGAGCGATCTGCAAGCGGCGCTCAACCGGCTACCAGATGATCGGCGTGAGGCCTTGCTGCTGGTTGGCGCTGGCGGTCTTTCCTATGATGAGGCCGCGGCGATTTGCGGGGTTGCCGCTGGCACCATGAAAAGCCGGGTGTCACGCGGGCGAGCGCAGCTGGCGTTGATCATCGCCGGTGACGGTCAGATGGATCCCGTCGCTGACCGAGCCATCGGGTAATGAAGCGCCCCACCGCTGCACCATTGCCCGACCCCGATTATGATAGTTTAGCCGCGGCTAACAAGCGTGACCGGCTTTCATCGGGGATATTGCTCGTCGCTGGGCTGGGCCTGCTTTTAGCCTTGCCGTTCGTGCTGCGCGCAGGTGCAGGCTTTATCCTGCCGCTGGTTGCGGCGATGGTTCTGCATCTCGCGTTGGCCCGCGTCGCTGATTGGCTGGGCGCGAAAGGCATTCCCAATTCGTTCGCCTCGCTGCTGGCGCTGGCGATGATGGTGGCGCTCATTGTTCTGGCCGTTGCGCTGGTCGTTCAGCCCGCCTTCGGCCTGATCGACAGCTTGCCCGAGATCGCTAGCCGGCTGAACCAACGCATTCAGGTTATTTCGGGCATGTTCGGGCGGATCATGCGGGCGGCGGATGACTTCAGCTCGTTGATCAACAAAAACGGATCGCGAGCCGTGGTGTTGAGTTCGGGCGGATCGATTAAGGATATGCTGCTGCAAACTCCGGGCGTGTTGCTCGAGGGGGTGCTGACGTTGCTCCTGACCTATTTCATGCTCGAAGCGCGCCTGCGGGTGCGGCGGCATATTCTGGTCGAGCGCGAAGACTTTGCCGGATCGCTGCGCGCCGCCGCGGTGTTGCGCGAAATGCAGTCGCAGATCGGCACTTATTTTATCACAAACATATCCGTCGCAGGCGTCATCGGGATCATCGTCTCCGCCGGCGCCTGGGCTTTCGGCTGGGACATGCCCCTGATGTGGGGGGGGCTCGCGGCAATTTTCAACTTGCTCCCCTATATCGGGCCATTGACGATGATCGCTCTGCTGGCGCTGTTTGGCCTGGGCAGCGATGCTCCTCTCGGCTGGGCCATAGCGCCGACGATTTGCTATGGCGTGCTGCACGCCACCGAAGCCAATGTGGTTACCCCGATCATCATGGGTAAACGTCTGGCCGTCAGCCCAGTGGCCATCCTGGCCAGCCTGATATTCTTTTCTTGGGTGTGGGGCGTCGCTGGAGCTCTGCTGGCAGCCCCGCTGCTGCTGATCCTTTCGGTCATGCTCGACTATATCGGCAGGCCGAACCTGATTGGCTTTCTGCTAGGGGAACCCTTGTTTTCTGAGCCCAAGATCAGCGCCGGTGCGCGAACTGGCAGCGAAACGGCAGCATAGTTTCTGATCCTTTAGTCGCGAAACTTGCACCTGCCGCTCACCGCCACCGGCAACTTTTTTCTGTTCTACAGGAACGTCGCGGTCGGCGTGGTGTTTATATCTGTGAGGCCCGCGAGATTTGCCGCACGCCTTAGACACGGAGTAAGTCGATGACTTCCAGCACGAAGATTCAGGGTGAAGGCAACTACGAAGATGCCGAGGCCGTGGTTGGCCCCGAAGCCGATGAGCTGGAAGCTGCCAGCAAAGCCGCCGCTGAAGGCAAGAGCGTTTAACGCCTAACGTCCATCGCCAGCATTTTTGGCGAGGCAATCAAGGAAATTCTTCATGGCCCATCCACTGGTATTCGCACTGGTTTTGCTGGGATGCTCTGACGATGGCGCTGAATGCCAGAAGCTTGATGCGCCGGTTCAGATGTTCGCCTCAATGCAGCAGTGCAAGCGCAGTTACGATATGATCCTTGGTTCGCGAGCCGCGATGCAGGCCGATTACCCTTCGGTCGAAGCGCGCTGCGATGCTCGCAAGACCGTGTCGAGCGTATCGCAGGCGAAGAACGCCTCCCCACAGCCGGGCTGAACGCCGTTTTTGATTTTCACCAACTTGCTATTTTGGAGATGAAGCCGTGAATGTATTCGCAAAAACTGCCTTTTCAAACGCCCTGGGCGACAAGTTCGCCAAGTTGGGTGGCGATAATCCTTTGTTTCGTACCGGACTTTATGCTGTCGGGGTGCGTTTGGCGATGCGCTCCTTTCCGGTCACGCTGGCGATACTCGGCGCAGGTGCTGCGCTGCGTTATCTGACCAAAGACAAGCAGGGCAAACGAACTGGATCTGCTCCCGCTCGCGCCAAGCGAGCCCGCACGACGAAGATTGCGGGCGCCAAGACGCCCAGTAACAAGACGGCTGATTCGCCAGCGGAAAAAACCGCCTGACTTCTAGCGTCTTTCAGCGAAATCAGACCCTCGGCCGAAACAAGGCCGGGGGTTTTCTTTTGCCTTTGCGCCGGGGACCTCGCACAAAAAAACTCCCGACATCCGTAGATGTCGGGAGCCATGTTCCAAGCCGTCAGCGGTGCTTAAAGGGTCGGGGGGGGAGAAAGCAGCGCTAACATATGGGCTTGTACTACTGATAAAACGTTTGATGCCGGGCATTGGTTCCCGCGCACGAAAATTTATTTTATCGCCTTCAACCTGATCTTCTTTTCAATTTTGGCTGCGGCTTTTTCTTCCTTTTTGCGGCGATTGAACACGCTGCGCATATAGCGCAGATCCTTGGAGCTCAGCTGTTCTTCTGCGGCGGCAAATTGCTCCTGTTCTTCTTCCTTTATGTGATCGAGAAACTCTTCCTTGAGCGCGCCGAACCGATTGAGCCAACCGCTCGAAGCCATGTCGCGCGCAGCAAGATCGGCGAGCATCTTGTCCATCGTCTTGTGTTCGGAAATCGCGTGCCGCGCCACCTCTGTCGTTTTGGGATCACGCAGCACGGTGGACCACAGTGCCTGTTCTTCCGCCGCAGCATGGGATTTTATTTCCAGCGTCAGCTCGGTGAACAATCTGACGCGGTCAGGCGACTTACCCTCGGTCGCTTCAATCATGGCAAACAATGCGCGGTGGCGATCATGGTCTTCAACCAGACGCCCGAAAATCTCGGGGTTGCCGCGATATTTGGTCGGCGGGGTGCCGCCTATGTTGGCCACGACGTCCGGAGCAATGCGCTTTGCCTTGGCGATGCTATCGTGTTTGGCGGCTTGCGCCACTTGCGCAGAAACTCGCGTGGCATTCCCCATAATGTTGCTCCTGAAATAGTACCGACGAAAACGTGACGCGGACGAAACCGAGGAGATCGGAATTGGTTCCATTCAAGGGGCCGATTTCAACGCTGCGCCAAAGCCAGATCGCGGACAAAATCGGCTTGCGCCGCTGCCTGACGTTCAGGCGGCAGACGCAGGATGTGCGCTGGGTGAATAGTTACGCACAGCGCGCTGCCATCAGGGAGAGCAATCGGGGTTTGCCGTGCCTGAGTGACGTTGACCGTCTTGCCCAGCACCCCCCGCGCGGCGCTGGCCCCCAGTGCAATAATGGTTTGCGGGCGGATCAGCCGCCGCTCGGCATCAAGCCACCAGCGGCAGTGGTCAATCTCGCCAGCAGTGGGTGTCTGATGCAGCCGTATTTTGCCGCGCCGCTCATGTTTGAAATGTTTGACCGCGTTGGTAAGATAGGCCGCGCCGCGATCAATTGCTGCTGCGGCAAGCGCCGTATCGAGCAGCTGGCCGGCTGCTCCGACAAACGGACGGCCTCTGAGGTCTTCGTGATCGCCCGGTTGTTCACCAATGATCATGATCGGCGCATCTCCCGGGCCTTCGCCATGAACCGCCTGCGTTGCGTGGCAATGGATCGGGCACCGGGTGCAGACATCAACCGCCGCCCGAAGATCGGCGCGGGTTTCA
>JANNZB010000643.1:0-2141 GCA_031410395.1 Novosphingobium sp. | reverse complement strand
CCGCGACCATCTTTAATTTCGCCTGATCCTGATTGGAGAAGGCAACCAGCATCACGAAGTAGCTAAGCAGCAGCGCCATCAGGTCGGCGAAAGTCACGAACCAGCCGTGACCACCATGCTCTTCCGCTTTTTTCTTTTTTGCCATGTCGAGTTTATCCGCCGCGCGTGGTTGTTCAGGCTTCGGCGAGTTCGCCTTCTTCGTGGCGATGTTTTTCCGGCAGGTAGGCCAGCAACATTTCACGGACCAAGGCCGGGCTCTTCGAATCGCGGATCATCAGGATGCCGTCGATGATGAGGGTGCGATTGGTCTCCTCGTCGAGCACCTTGACGTGCAGCTTGTCCGCGATGGGAAGGCAGATCAGGTTGGCGACGAGCGCACCATAAAGCGTGGCCAAGAGCGCCACCGCCATGAACGGTCCGAGCTTCGAGGGATCCGACATGTTGGAAAACATTTGCACCATGCCGAGCAGCGTCCCGATCATGCCGAAGGCGGGAGCGCAATCCCCTACCGCCCGATAGATCTTGGAGCCCTCATCGAGGTGCATCAGGAAGTTGTCGCGATCACGTTCGAGGTTATCGCGAATGAAATTGGCATCGTAACCGTCGGCAACGAAGCGAATTCCCTTTGCCAGGAACGTATCGTCGGTTTCAACCTTTTCCAGCCCGACGGGTCCTTGCTTGCGGGCAATCTCGGCGATCGACGCTATCTCATCGACCAGATCGCGCGCCGTCGTGCGGCGCAGCGTAAACGCGTATTTTGCTCCGAGTGGAATACCGTGCATGATGGCGGATAAGGGAAAGCGGATCAGAGTCGCGGCGAAAGAACCGCCAAAGATGATGATCACGGCATGGATGTCGTAAAACATCCGGAAATCGCCACCCATCAGGACCAGCGTACAAAGTACGATGATGCCAGCGACCAAACCAACGCTGGTTGCGATATCCATGGAACACTCCGACGCATACGCTGATCCGCCGGCGACACGGTCGCGGCGATGCGGACCGTTCTGGCCTGCGCCAAAAACCTAGCGCGGGCGCCATTAAAGTTACGTAAAGCTTTAAGGATTCGCGACAATTCTCGATAAGCTGAGCTGCATCAACGCGGAGTTAATGGATTGCTAACGAGTGCCGCCCGCGGGCGAATGCACGCTACGAAAAGGCCGGCCTAGTGCAGATGCTGAGGGCGATTGTCCTGCGTCGCTTCCGTTGATGACGACTCCAACGGTGCCGACTGGTCTTGCGCAGGACCGGTAGCGGTGACCGCAGCTTCAGCCGCGCGGCGCTTATGCTCGCGATAGGACATCCAGCCGATGGGCAGGCTGCCGAGGAACAGTATGGTGCCCGCACTCAGCACATACCAAGGGTAACCGATCAGCAGGGCGATGGTGAGAATGACCAGAACGATCACCGGCAGCACCATCTCGCGCGGCACCCGCGCACCGATCTTTTTGCCCGAGAATACCGGCAAGCGCGACACCATCAGGAATGCGATGCCGAACACATACAGCGCGATGATGATGGCGGGAATGGTTGGCGCACCGAGCAGCGAGAGGTAGATTGGCAGCAGCACGCAGATCGCGCCCGCAGGCGCCGGCACGCCCGTGAAAAAGTAGTCCGCATAGGCGGGCTTGTTCGGATCGTCCATGCTCACGTTGAAACGCGCGAGACGGAGCGCGCCGCTGATCGCGAAAACCATCACGGCGATCCAGCCGACGTTAGCCACTTCGTTCAGCTTCCAGAAGTAGAGGATCAGAGCCGGCGTGACGCCGAAGTTGACGAAATCGGCAAGGCTGTCGAGTTCGGCGCCGAACCGGGACTGGCCTTTGATCAGGCGCGCGACGCGACCATCGATGCCGTCGAGCACGGCGGCAAATACGATAGCGCCGAGTGCCAGTTCGATCCGCCCCTCGATCGTCAGCCGGATCGCGGTGAGCCCTGCGCAAAGCGCAAGCAGCGTGATGATGTTCGGCACCAGCATCCGCACGGGAATCGCGCGAAAGCGACGCCGCCGGACGTCAGGGGAATTCGGATGCGGGTTCGTTGCCATTGGCTAAATATAGCCGTCCGGAGGCCTCCACGCCATGCCCGCTTCCGCAGCGTCCGGCATTGGTTAATCGGTCCGGTATGTCCGCCCGCCGTCG
>JANNZB010000642.1:0-1649 GCA_031410395.1 Novosphingobium sp. | reverse complement strand
GGGCGCTGTCGTTTGAGCCGCTGGACGCCAAAAATGACGTGCCACAGCGCAGTTCCACCGGGATGCCGGAATTCGACCGGGCGCTGGGCGGCGGATTGGTGGCAGGCTCGGCGGTGCTGATGGGCGGCGATCCCGGGATCGGCAAATCGACCTTGCTGCTTCAAGCTGCTGCGCGGTTGGCCTTGCTCGGCAACGATGTGGTTTATGTAAGCGGTGAAGAAGCAACTGCGCAAGTGCGGCTTCGTGCCGAGCGACTGGGGCTGGCCGACGCGCCTGTAAGGCTCGCAGCTTCGACATCGGTGCGCGATATTCTGACTACGCTGGGACAAATGGCACCGCCTGCCTTGCTGGTGATCGACTCGATCCAGACAATGCATTCCGATCTGATCGAGGGCGCTCCCGGTACGGTCAGCCAGGTTCGTGCCTCGGCGTTTGAACTTATCCGCTATGCCAAGGAGAACGGCACTGCGCTGGTGCTTGTCGGGCATGTTACCAAAGACGGGTCAATCGCCGGACCACGCGTTCTTGAGCATATGGTGGACGTTGTCATGAGCTTTGAGGGCGAGCGCAGTCATCAGTACCGCATCTTGCGCAGCCTGAAGAACCGCTTCGGCCCGGTTGACGAGATCGGCGTTTTTGCCATGGCGGGCAGCGGGCTAGAGGAAGTTGGCAACCCATCGGCACTTTTCCTGAGCGGGCGCGCTGATCCCGTTCCCGGCAGCGCCGTGTTTCCGGCAATGGAAGGCACACGGCCGGTACTGGTCGAGATTCAGGCGCTGATCGTCCGGCTGCAAAGCGGGGCGACTCCGCGCCGTGCGGTGGTGGGTTGGGACAGCGGGCGATTGGCGATGTTGCTCGCTGTGCTCGAAGCGCGCTGCGGGCTCAATTTTTCCAGCGCGGAGGTCTATCTTAACGTTGCGGGCGGTTACCGGTTAGCTGATCCTGCCGCTGATCTCGCGGTGGCAGCCGCGCTGATGTCAGCTTTGGCGGACAAACCCTTGGCAAGCGGTGCTGTGTGGTTTGGCGAACTATCACTTGCAGGCGAAGTCCGGCCAGTATCGCACGCGGGACTTCGGCTTCGCGAATCTGCCAAGCTGGGTTTCACCGAAGCCGTTCTTCCTCCTGATAGCAGCCAAGGCGTTTCAGGCATAAGGCAGCACGCTGCGTCGCAGTTAAGCAGTCTCGTTGACCGAATATTTACGCCAGAGTAGAACGTTTAACTAATGACAGGGTTCGATATCGTTGTGCTGATCGCGGTGGGTGTCGCGGCGGTGACCGGGTTCATGCGCGGCTTTGTGCAGGAGGTTCTTGCGTTAGCCGCCTGGGTGATCGCACTGGGGGCGATCCACACGTTTCACACGCCGCTGACGCAGCAGCTTATTCCGTTTACCGGTGACCGGCTTGGTTCTGCCTCAGTGCTGGCATTCGCCTTGCTGTTGCTGGTGCCCTATGCGGTGATCAAGATCGTTGCTAAACGTATGGGGGAATTGAGCCGCAATTCACTGATCGGTCCGATTGACCGCCTGATCGGCTTCGGTTTCGGCACTGTAAAAGGTCTGCTTCTGATGGTGCTGGCTTTTTCGGTGCTGGTACTGGGGTACGATTCGGTGTGGGGTGTCGGCGGAAGGCCCACCTGGATCACCCAGGCG
>JANNZB010000641.1:0-2243 GCA_031410395.1 Novosphingobium sp. | reverse complement strand
GGCCGCCGTGCCGAGCACGAGGAAGAGATCGTGCCGAGCCGGTTCGATCCTAAAGCTGATCCCCTTCCGCCTCTGCCCCGCGGTCAGCAGCCAGTGCCGCTTCCGTCACGCGATCCACCAGGATCGTTGCCAGTTGCCGAGCGGGCACTTCGTGAAATTGCTGCTGTTGATCGGCGTTTTGAGATCCTGTCGTTCCTGCACGGCGCGCAGGGTGCTTATCGTATGGTGCTCGAAGCTTTTTGGCGTGGTGACAAGGATGAACTCGCGCAATTATGCGATTCGGATGTGCTCGAAGGCTTTGTCGCGGCAATTGATGCGCGCGTGGCCGCTGGCGAGGTTGTTGAAAACCGCCTTGTCCGCGTCGAAGATGCAACGATCACTGCCGCCAGCTACGATGCGCCGTTTGCGCGCGTCACGGTGCGCTTCACTGCAGACGTTGCCTCAACGACCCGTGATTCGAGCGGCAATCTTATCGCCGGGTCGCTGACCGATGCAATTGAAACACACGATTTGTGGACGTTCAGCCGCGATCTGAAGTCCAATGCGCCCGACTGGCTGCTCGACGAAACTGACGAGGCCTGATTTCAGGATGTGGGGGACGGGCCGGATTGCCGCCGCGTTCCTCGGCCTTGCCGCACTGTCAGGCTGCGCCATCATCCCCAAAACGCTGCCGCCACAGGGTTATCCTCCTGTAAGCCAGACACCTGGGCCGGCGCCGATCCCGCCGCCCCCTCCTCCGCCACCCCCTCCAACGGCGCTATTGCTCGGGGTTCATGCCGGGCCAGCAATCGAATCGCTGCCGCTCGCTGCCGGACGCGCATCGGGGGCGCTGCGCTCGTTCGTTGAAAGCTGCCCCAAGCTCACCACGCGCGCAGATGCCTCCGGGCTCACCCGTTCAAGCGACTGGATCGAAGCCTGCACCGCCGCGCCAGCCTGGCCCGCCGCTGATGCCCCGGCATTTTTCGCGCGGTACTTTGAGGCAGCCCGAATTTCTGACGGCAAAACCTTCGTCACCGGCTATTTCGAACCGGAGATTGCCGGTGTCCGGTTGCGCCAGCCGGGTTTTGCAGTTCCGGTCTATGCCGTCCCGCTCGATCTGGTGCGCGGCTGGCCCGATGAAATCCCGCCAGACCAGCGCACCGGCACCCCGCCGCTCGGGCGTATCGATGAAGGCGGCAAGCTCGTTGCCTATTATGATCGCGGCGCGATTGATGATGGGGCGCTTGCCGGCAAGGGGCTCGAAGTGGGCTGGGCGGCGGATGCCATCGAGTTCTTCTTTCTGCAAATTCAGGGATCGGGGCGTCTGCTTTCGCCTGATGGTACGATGATGCGCATCGGTTATGCCGGGCAGAACGGACGCGAATATAATGGTATCGGATCGATCATGCGCCAGCGCGGCCTGATCGGGCAGGGCACCGCCTATCCCACATCGATGCAGGGGATTATGGCCTGGCTTCGTGAGCACCCCGCCGAAGGTCAGGCGATCATGCGCGAAAACCCCAGCTATGTGTTCTTCCGCGAGGTTATTGGCGATGGCCCTTACGGTGCACTCGGTGTGCCGGTGCGCGGGCAAAGCTCGGTCGCCACCGATCCGCAATATGTGCCGCTCGGCGCGCCGGTCTGGCTGTCGGTTGATCGGCCGGAGACCACCGGTTTGTGGATTGCGCAGGATACCGGCGGCGCGATCAAAGGCGCCAACCGCTTCGATTCGTTCTGGGGCGCCGGCCAGACGGCAAGGCTGATCGCCGGCGGCATGTCGGCGCGCGGCGATGCGCTGCTGTTCCTGCCGAAGGGAACGCTCGCCCGGCTGGGCGTTCAGTAAGTGCGCCGTCCAAAAAACTTGAGCGGCGAAGAAGCCGCTCTGTGGGCGCGTGTGGCGGCAACGGTTAAGCCGATGCGGGCCTCACCTTCCCCCTCCTCTTCAGAGGATGGGCCTGGGGTGGCGGTCATCCTCAAAAACCGAGGCTCGACCCAGCGCACAGCCCCCACCCCACTGCGAACAGTCAGCGAGCTGCCAAGTCTCGTTGCCCCTCCCCTGAAGAGGAGGGGAATAGAAAGCCAAAATACCCTCGACTCCACATGGGATCGCCGTCTGGGCAAAGGTGAGGTTGCTCCCGATTTCACTCTCGACCTCCACGGCCATTCGCTCGATGCCGCATGGGGGCGGCTCGAACACGGACTTAGCCTCGCGCAGCAACAAGGCGCGCGGCTGGTGCTGGTCATCACTGGCAGACCGCGCCCGG
>JANNZB010000640.1:0-4919 GCA_031410395.1 Novosphingobium sp. | reverse complement strand
GGGCAGCTTGATACCCGCCAAACGTAATCAGAACCCAAAAAGCTACTCCTCTTCAGGGGAGGGGTTGGGGTGGGGCTGTCGGCTGGGGGTTGCACTATCCGGATAGCCCCCACCCCCAGCCCCTCCCCTGAAGAGGAGGGGAGAATAGTTGGATCAACGCAGCACTTATCTGGGCGAATTGCGCGCGAACTGGCAGGTTCTGCTGGCGACCAGCCTTGGCTCGGCGGTCGGGCTGCAACTGTTTTCCTATGTCACCAGCATTTTCGGGCCATACCTGATTGGCGAATTTCACTGGTCGAGGTCGCAGTTCGCGCTGATCGGGCTTGCGATGTTTGCCGCGCTGCTGGCGCTGCCGCTAGCCGGGCGGTTGACCGACCGGTTTGGCGTGAGGCGGATGGCGCTGGTCGGCGTGGTGCTAACTCCGCTGCCGCTGCTGTCCTATTCGCTGATGCAGGGGCATTTTGCCGTCTATTTTGCCACGTCCTGCACGCAACTGGCGATTGGCAGCCTGACCGGCCCGGTGGTTTATACCCGGCTGATTGCCGCCAATTTTGACCGCGCGCGTGGGCTGGCGCTGACAATCGTCATGTGTGCGCCCGCTTTTCTCGGGGCGGTCGCAGCGCGGGTGATTACGGCGGTGAACGAAGGCTATGGCTGGCGGATGGGCTATCGCGGGCTCGCGCTTTTCGTGCTGATAGCAGGGCTGGTGGCCGTTGCCCTGATCCCTGCCGGTGCCAGCGATGTGAAGCAATCGGGCGCCAAACCACAAGGCGATCTGGGCCGCACTCTGCGCGAAATTGCCCGAACCCCGGTGTTCTGGGTGATCTTCACGGCGATGCTGCTGTGCACGCTGCCCACCCCGCTGCACGGCTCGCAGCTTGGCATCCTAATGCGCGAACAGAACCTTTCAGCCACCGCAGCGGCGGATATGGTTTCGGTCTATGCCATCGGCACGGTGATCGGGCGAATCGTTTGCGGGCTGGCGCTGGACCGTTATCCGGCGCGCTGGGTGACAGCAATATCGATGATCCTGCCTGCATTCGGACTGCTGCTGATCGCCAGCCCGATGGATAGCGCCTTGGCGGTGGGCTTTGGGCTTCTGTTGCTGGGGGTGACGATTGGCGCAGAGGGCGATCTGCTGTCCTTCCTCGTGGCGCGCTATTTCCGTCTCGATATCTTCAGCACAACGCTTAGCCTCGCTTATTGCGCAGTGTTCATCGGTTCGGCCAGCGGCGCGCTGATCCTGAGCGGACTGCTCAAGAGTTACGGCAGTTTCGCCCCGTTCCTCGTGCTGTCATCGGCAACGGTGCTGCTGGGCAGCCTGCTGTTCCTGCTCTTGCCAAGCAGCCCACGCGCCCGCATGGACCGTGTATCATGACCGAACTTCTCCCCGTCCGCCAAACCGCCAACCCTTCGCCCATTCGCCGCCCCGGTTCGATCCGGCGCACCACCAGCCTTGATGTCACCTGGCCTGACGGGATGATGGGGCAACGCCGGATTGATGGCCGCGCGCGCGATGTGGTTCGCCTGCCCGATGGCAGCGATATGGTGCATTCGCAGGCGCAGGTTGAAGCGACGATTGATTTTGATCGCACCATCACCGCGATCTCCACTCAGCCGTCACCTCCGGGCATTGAGAAGCTGGTGGGTGAGCGCGGCGGCGGGCACCTGCGCGGGGTGCTGCGCGAACGCCTGCCAGATCTGATCGCGCAGGCACACCCGCTCTATCTGCTGCTTGACGATATTTCGGGCACCAGCCTGGTCTCGAACTGGGCATGGTCGCAGTGGGGTGAAAACTGGCTCGAAACTATGCACGAGCGCGGCGGCGGCATAGATATGGACGCGATGCTCGCCGAACGGGTGAATGTCTGCTGGGGGTTCCAGCCGGGCTTTTCATCGGGCGATCTGAAAACCCGCAGCGTCAACGATGTGCCCGCCGATGGCAAGGATTTGCGCAATCCGGCTGATCCCACAGGCTGGCATCAAATGCCCGGCGATCTCGGCATGTCGTTCCGCCGGGCGCGCCGCATCGATGTCTGGCGCGAGGCCGGCCGGATCGCGGTGGAAGCCTCTTTTCAGGACAGCGCGCCGCGCAAGCAGGGCGGCCGCGCGGCGCTGCACGAATATATCCTGCGGGTTGATGTTGATCCCGACACGCTGCTGATCACTTCAATCGAGCCCGAACCGCGCGTGCTGCCGTTCCACGAATGCCCCGGCGCGATTGCCAACGCCCAGAAGCTGGCGGGAACGCCGCTCGCCGAAATCCGTAACACCGTGCTTGAGCGTCTCCGCGGACCTGCAGGCTGCACCCACCTCAACGATGCCCTGCGCGCCTTGGCTGAGGCACCCCGGTTGATTGCGTTTCTGGACGAGGCGGCGGGGTAGTAGAATTATGCGAATCCAACCCATTTCGTCATCCTGAACTTGGTTCAGGATCCATTTTTCCTCTGGGTCCGGATCGCGAAAAAGAGTGCCGATTCTCCCGTTGCATTTCCATGGCTTGATTCGCGCGTGACGCTTGATGGATCCTGAAACACGTTCAGGTTGACGAAGCCTTTTTGATCTTGGCGCCCCTTCTCCCCAACATCCAATCTCTGGACGCGCGCGCATGATGTGCGGCGCGGCGGCGATTGGAGACCGTTGGCCTAACGCCTAACACGCTGGGGCAACCTAGACCCACAGGAGTCTGCCATGGCCACCGCCGCGCTTGAAAAATCATTTGCCACCTCGGCGATCAAGATCATCGATGCCGATACCCACCTTACCGAACCGCACGATATGTGGACCAAACGCGCGCCCGCTTCGCTGCGGGACCGGGTGCCGCAGGTCAAGATGCTGAACGGCCAGCGCTGCTGGGTGATCGATGGCGATAAATCGATCGGCACCGGGGCGCATCCGAACTCGTCGGTGCTCAAGGAGGGCGGCAAGGTTCGCGATCTCGACAAGTTCCTCAAGCTGCAGTTTGAGGATGTCCACGCCGGGTCCTCCAACGTCAAGGAACGGCTGAAGGTGATGGATGAGGCGGGGATCTGGGCGCAGATCGTCTATCCCAACATCCTCGGTTTTGGCGGTCAGGCATCGGCGCGGGTCGATCCTGAACTGCGGCTCGCCTGCGTGCAGATTTACAACGATGCCATGGCGGAAATTCAGGAGGAAAGCGGCCAGCGATTGTTCCCGATGGCGCTGCTGCCGTGGTGGGACGTTGGACTGTCGGTCAAGGAAACCGAACGTTGCATCAAGATGGGCCTCAAAGGCATCAACATCAATTCAGACCCGCATACCTCGAAGGATGAGGACGGCAACCTGATCCCCGATCTTGGCACCGAGCACTGGTTCCCGCTGTGGGAGGTTTGCGAGGGCAACAATTTGCCGGTCAATTTCCACATCGGCGCGAGCGAGACCGCGATTGACTGGATGGGCAAGCAGGGCTGGCCTTCGCTACCTCGCGATCTGCGCTCAGGCATTTCGGGCGCGATGATCTTTTTCAACAACGGTGCGGTGGTTTCGAATCTGATCTATTCGGGCATCCTTGACCGGTTCAAAGGGCTGAAATTCGTCTCGGTTGAAAGCGGCATTGGCTGGGTGCCGTTCCTGATGGAAGCGCTCGATTATCAGCTGGCTGAAATCGCCGAGACCAAGAGCTTTGAGAAGGCTCCGTCAGAGTACTTCAAGAGCAATTTTTATGGCTGTTTCTGGTTTGAAAAAGGCAAGAACATGGCCGACATGGTCCGCAAGGTTGGCATCGACAATTGCCTGTTCGAAACCGATTTCCCGCACCCGACCTCGCTTTATCCGATTGATAATCTGGAAGAGCGGATTGCCGAGCTGACCCCCGAAGAACGCGTTAAAGTGCTGAGCACCAATGCGGCGAAACTGTACGGGATCGCGGTGTAATTCCTCCTCCGAAGGGGAGGGGGACCGTGCGCAGCATGGTGGAGGGGCACAGGCCTCATGCCCTGACTTTGCTATGGCAGGACCACGCGGCGAGGTCGGATCACTGGGCCTGTGCCCCTCCACCACCTCCGGTGGTTCCCCTCCCCTTCAGGGAGGAATTTAAATCAGCCGAAACACTCCAATCTTCACACTGAAACTCTTCCCGCTCAAATCCGGCACCAAAGTCCCGGCATAAACGCCGTGGTTAAGCCAGGCGTGCGGGCCGTCAGGCGCGATGAAGCGGGGGGTGGTGATCATCATCACGCCATCTTCGCGTGGGGCACCGATGCGCGTGGTGGCGGCGTTGAATATCTGGATGATGGTGCCGTCATCGGCGCGGATCGCATAGCGCGCCTCTACCGTGGCAACGCCGCCGCCGTCGGTACTTGGCCGCATGATCGACCAGTCTGCGCCAGGCATGACCTCGCCGCGCAACTTCGGCCCGCTGACCGTGCCGCCAATGATCGGAATCATCCGCGCCTTTCCGCCATCAATCGTGCCCATATCCACCGGCGCTTCGCAGAGCGCGACGATCTCGAATATCAGCTCAGGGTGCGGTGCGCCGTCCATGTTCCATGTATCCTTGCGGTGTCGGTTTCGGGTTGCGGCAGGTACGAATGCCAATCTTCGGCATTGCGCATATGGCCGGGCGATATGCCAAAGAAACGGGCGAAGCGCCGGCTGAAGGCGGCTTCGGAATTGTAGCCAACCCGCGCGCTGATCTCGGCGATTTTCAGCTTTGAGCTTTGCAGAAGATCGGCCGCTGCGCGCATCCGGCGCTCGGTCAGCAGCTCGATTGGTGTCTGTCCGATCTCAGCCGTGAACCGTGCCGCGAAAGAAGATCTGCTCATGCCAACCTTGCGCGCCATCCGTTCCACCGACCAGTCCAAAGCCAGGTCGGCGTCGACCAGTTCGAGCGCATGGGCAATCGGATCGTTCGACGCCGACATGCGGAACAGCAGCGGGCACTGCGGATGGTTGCGCAG
>JANNZB010000639.1:0-3540 GCA_031410395.1 Novosphingobium sp. | reverse complement strand
CGATGGCAGCACCCATCGTAGTAACTGGGCTGCGGTGCGTACCCGGGCCATGCGCGTGGCCAACGCCTTGCAAGCGCTCGGCGTGCAAGCCGGAGACCGGGTAGCCACACTGGCTTGGAACACACACCGCCACCTGGAGATGTACTTTGGCGTGTCGGGCATGGGCGCAGTGCTCCACACAGTGAACCCGCGCCTTTTCCCCGAGCAGGTCACCTACATCATCAACCATGCCCAAGACAGCTACGTGTTCTTTGACACCAGCTTTTCGTCCTTGTTGGAGTCAGTAGCGCCCAACCTTCCTGGCGTCAAGGGATTCGTCGCCATGTGCACCCGTGCGCAGATGCCCGACATCCAGGTGGCCAACCTGCTTTGTTTTGAAGAGCTGCTTGAGGCGGCTTCGTCCGACTATCGCTGGCCGACCTTCGACGAGAACACTGCTTCGTCACTGTGCTACACCTCCGGCACCACGGGCAACCCCAAAGGTGTGCTGTATAGCCATCGCTCTACTGTGCTGCATTCATGGACTGCCTGCTCAGCAGATGGTTTGGCGCTGTCGGCGCGCGACAGTGTCTTGCTGGTGGTGCCGCTGTTTCACGTCAACGCCTGGGGCGTGCCGTACGCCGGAGCCATGTGCGGGGCAAAGCTGGTGCTGCCTGGCCCTGGCCTTGCAGGCGACAACATCTACCGACTTCTGTGTGAGGAGCGCTGCAACTTCTCGCTTGGCGTGCCCACGGTATGGCTCGGCCTGTTTGATTACATTGAGCGCAACCGTGCCTCGTTGGACCTGTCCGAGATCGCGCTCAAGCGGGTAGTGGTTGGAGGCTCGGCGGCGCCGCGCGCCATGATTGAGAAATTTGAGTCGCTATTTGGCGCCTATCTCATCCATGCCTGGGGCATGTCGGAGACCAGCCCATTGGCGAGCATAGATATGCCACTGGACAAGCACCGCGATCTGCCGCTGGAACAGCGTTTTGACCTTCAGGTGAAGCAGGGTCGCGCGATCTTCGGCGTTGAGATCGAAATCTTTGGGCCCGAGGGTCAAGCCCTCCCGCATGACGGCGTGGCGTTTGGCGACCTCAAGGCGCGTGGGCCGTGGGTAGCCGCCAACTACTACCAATCAGAAGGCGGTGCAGTGCTTGACGCCGAGGGTTGGTTCCCGACAGGTGACGTCGCCACCCTGGGCGCTGATGGTTTTGTGCAGATCACTGATCGCTCCAAGGACGTGATCAAGTCCGGTGGAGAGTGGATCTCGTCCATCGATCTTGAGAACATTGCCATGGGTCATCCGGCTGTGCAAGAGGCCGCAGTCATTGGTGTTGCACATAGCCGATGGCAAGAACGTCCTCTCCTGCTGATTGTTCCCAAAGCCGGCATGGTGCCCACGGCTGCCGATCTGCTGGCCTTTATGGACGGCAAGGTGGCCAAGTGGTGTTTGCCTGATGATGTCGTTTGCGTGGAGTCGCTTCCCCATACCGCTACCGGCAAACTCCAAAAGCTCAAGCTGCGCGAGCAGTTCAAAGGCTACCGTCTACCCACAGATCTTGCATGACCCACCTAGACTCGACCCAGAATATGCTGCGCGACAGCGTGCAGGCTTTTAATGAAAGGTCACCCGGGCCCTCGCGGCTGCGCGCAGTGCGCTCGGCCGCGCCTCATCTCGACAGGCCGACCTGGCGCGAGTTTGCAGATGCGGGCTGGTGTGGGGTGTTGGTACCTGAAGCCTTTGGAGGGGTTGGGCTTGGCCCGGCGGAGGCGGCGGTGATTGCGCACGAACTGGGCCGCGGTCTGGCTCCCGAGCCGTTTGTAGCGTGTGCGGTTCTGCCAACCATGGCGCTGGTTCCGCTGGCGGGTAGCGCGGCGGTGCGAGACATCCTTACGAGGATGGCCGACGGGCGCATGGTCGTGGCGCTGGCCTGGCAGGAGGAGGCCGGCCACTACGACGTGCAGGCCACGGCGCTGGAACTGAGCCAGACCGGCGACACGGTGTGCCTGCATGGACCGCATAAATGTCAGATTCCGCTGGCCAGCGCTGTTGACGGATTCATTGTCACAGCGCGCCATCAGGGCGCGACGGTGTTGCTGTGGGTACCGGCAGACACCCCGGGACTGCGCGTAGAGACCAGTCGTACCGTCGACGGGCAGTCAACGGGCAATTTGTATCTGCAGGATGTTTCGCTGCCCGGCCATGCCGTACTGGCGCGCGGCATAGATGTGGAGAAGGCACTGACACAGGCCATCGAGCTGGCGCGTCTGATGTCTGCATTCGAATTGATCGGTGTCATGGAGCGGGCGCTCGAGTCTACTGTGCTCTATACCAAGCAGCGTGTGCAGTTCGGTCGCCCCATCGCGACGTACCAGGTTCTGCAGCATCGCATGGTTGACATGTGGATGCAAACACAGCTGGCACGCGCCGCGGCAGACAGCGCATTGCCGCATGTGTGCGGCAATGCCTCTGCGCAGGCGATTATGTTGGCGGTTAGCGCCGCCAAGGCGCGCGCTGCAAGTGGTAGCCTGACCGTCTGCAAAGCCGCCATCCACCTGCATGGCGCCATGGGTATCGCTGACGAAACCGATGTCGGCCTGTGTCTCAAGCGTAGTCTGGTGCTGTCGGCCTGGCTGGGCAATGCAGCCTGGCAGCGCAACCGATACCTGGACCAGCTGCTCGTGCAAGGCCGGGTCTCTGCGGAGGACCGTATACCGGCCGTGGAGGCTAAGGCGAATGACGCCGAAATGGACATGGAGGCCCTAAGCGACGAGGAGTTCCGGCTGCGGCTGGCGACCTGGATCGCAGCCAACTACCCCGCGCACAAGCGTTTCATGAAGAAACGGGCCTTCTATGCGGATATCTCGGATTGGTACCAGACCCTCTCGCGCAAGGGCTGGCTGGCGCCAGCGTGGCCCAGGGAACATGGCGGCATGGGGCTGGGCGCTGCCAAGCAGGTAATCTATTACGAGGAACTGTCGCGCTACGGGTGTGCCCGTATTCCCGACCACGGGATTGCTGTCGGCCAGTTTCTGCTTCATAACGGTACGCCTGAGCAGATTGCCTACTTTCTGCCACGTGTACTGAGCGGCGAACACATGTGGTGCCAGGGATATTCCGAGCCCAATGCGGGATCAGACCTGGCGAGCCTGCGTACACGGGCTGATCGCGACGGCGACGATCTGGTCGTGACCGGTCAGAAAATCTGGACTACCTTAGCCGGAGGGGCCAACTGGATGTTCGCGCTGGTGCGTACCACCAAGTCCGAGCGGAGCCGCCAGGCCGGCATTACCTTTCTGCTGATCGACCTGCGTTCGCCAGGCGTGCTGGTGCGGCCCATCATTAATCTTAAAGGTGAGGCCGAATATTTTGAGGTTTTCTTCGACAAGGTGAGAGTACCGGTTGGCAATGTCGTGGGGGAGATTGACCAGGGATGGTCGGTGGCCAACTCGCTGTTGCGCACTGAACGCATATTCTTCGGAACACCGCGCCAGTGCGAATACGCGCTGGCCCAACTCGATCGCCTGGCCCAGGCCACCCGCGCGCTGGAGGATGGT
>JANNZB010000638.1:0-2866 GCA_031410395.1 Novosphingobium sp. | reverse complement strand
ATGGGAGCTTGGCACCCGGGGCATCGGAGGGTACGTTCTCAAGGGTCCCGGAGGCACCCTGTATGACGTCCCATCCAACGTCGGAGTGCTCGGCAAAGACACCATCCGGGCATGGGCGGCCAGGAGCTACTGCGCTGGGGGAATGAAAGATCACTATGGTTTTTCTTCGACGTTCAGCAATGTGCTGTCCGGCTGTTTAAATCCAAATCCAGTCCCCTACCGCCGGTTCAAATCCAGTCTGTTCGGCGGTGAAGTGCAGGCCGTACCTTACTATCTCGGCAACAAAAATCAGGCGCTCTGGCTGGTGACGGTCCGCACCGGCAATGTTCAGACCGCAACAGTGAGCGTGCATCTCAGTCGCCAGTTCACGTCGCAGGACCTGAGCGCAAATTCGCCGGCAAAACGTCTGCTGGATCTGGCGCTGGAAAAGCAATCGAGCGCCAAGCCATCGCCTCAGGTCGCCCATTCGTCGGAGTTCAAGCGGGACCGGTCGAACAGTTCAATAGGCTTCAAGACAAAAGACGGAGAATTCCAGGTGGAGTTGGGCCGCATGAATGGTCTTCGAGCGATAAAGACAATCACGGCGAAATACCTCATTCCTGCTCAGTACACGTCGCGTGACGAAATCAAGAAGTGGCTGAAAAATGCCTACGAACACTTTCAGCTCGATCGCCATGGCTTGCGGCGATTGCAGGCACACTATGCCCGCGATGTGGTTATCACCGATGACGGTGAGCTCAAGCGAGCTGAGTACAACCGGCGCTTCAAGCCAAAGCCAGACGGCTCTCTCAATTCGGCTCCGGTAAAAGCGCAGTTGAATCAGGTGGATCGAGGCAACTTATTCACCCAGGCGCTCAGCGGCGCCACGCGCGCGATCAAAGACGTTGGAGAGGGACTGATCAACGGCAAACATGGCGCCAAAGGGAACGACCACATCAGTGTGCCGGCAGCCACCGACAAACAGATCCTTTTTGCGCAGACGTCGTCGCCCGCGCAGCGTTTTGGCACCGAACTGCGCAGCGTCGCGACCAAACTGCCTTTTGGCCGCGCTGTTCTCGACGCTGCTGCGCGGGTCGATTTGTATGGCAATCCGTACAAGGAAGAGATTTACGGACGAACCTCTGATCAGGCGGCGGAATCAGCGGGCAGTTCTCTGATCGCTGATCTGGCCACTCTTGGTCTTGCCAAAGCATTGCGGCCCGGCGAACTGATAACTCAATTCAGAGCCCGAACTGCCAACCCGGTTCCGGTGCCCGTTGGCGATCTGCCCTCTGTTGCCAGCGCAAAGAAGATCATTGCGAAACCCGCTTCTGCGGCAGATACCGTGACCACCTCTGTTGGCAAGGCGGCAGTCAAGGCGGATCCGCTGAAGAAGATGGAGCAGGGCGTCAAAGCCTCGACGCTGGCGATGAACGCCGCGGGGCTGGAGTATCTGCGCGTCAAGCTGAAACTGGGGGAAGTCGGAATGACCACCGCCGACCAGTTACCGGGAATCAGCAAGCCGGTCAGCACCTTGTTCAATCAGTTCATCAACGACAACAGCTTGGGACCGCAGGGCCAGGTGGTCATTTACACCCGCAAGCCGGGAAGCCTGGATGCGGATGGTCATCTGATTTTGGCCATCGGCTCATCCGCACTGGGTTCGAAATTCATCAAGCTGGACCTGCTTCGGGATGATGTAGTCAACAACCGACTCGACTTCAAATTCTGGAAGTATCTCGATTTCAGCAAGACTAATTTGCTGGGTCAGTACTCGTCTGAGAAAAAAGAAGGTTCGATCGGCCCGCGCGTGGTGGCTGGCTCGCTGGCCAACTTCTGGGCGGGTCTGCATTTCGGAACCCCGGAAGTCAACTTCAGGACCCTTGCCGTTGTGGGCATTGATGCCAAAGCTGGATTCCGTTTTACCCGTTCCAATCCTTCTGCCAATGATTTTGAGGCTACTCGACGTTATCAAAGCCGCTTTGAAATCTCCTCATTGTTTGGCAACCGTGCCAAGGTCGATGGCGACGAGGATGCGCCTGTCTACCTGCAGATGCAGGTTGGGCTTCCCGGCGGTGTTTCAGCCTATTACTCCGATTCGACGTCTCACAAACTCGAAGGCAACGTCTGGGCGAACCGACACGGAATTGCGGGCGCTGAACTCAGACGCGAAACCAGGGCAAGCTCAGATCGCCTGACCGGCACGCTCAACGGAAACCGGTTCAGCAACAGCGCCTTGCTGGAGCGATTGGGTGAAGGCAGACTGGATTTCGCTGCCATGACACAGATGAGCCAGGCCGGCCCGGAGTGGGCAGCGTTGATAAAAGCGTTTCACCAGGCAGAGCGGCGTGCGTTGCTGGATGGCAGGTAGCGCCGGCGTGGTGAAAGGCGCCGGGCCGTGGCCCTGGAGGCCTGGCAGATTTCTGCGGTCGGGCAGGGAGCGGACAACAACCGGTTTTGAGGCGAAGGTGGCAAATTGACATTCACCGAGAGCAATCCTGCATTTCAGACTGTGGCGTTTTTTCCAATACCGATGAGTAATTGCAACTAAAAGTAGCACCTGTACTGGCTTCTTAAAGGACCACTACTGCGGATTTCATAGCATCCCACGCAGGAATTGAAAGGGCTGGGCGTCGTTTTGATCGACAAGCAGTGGTTGGCTGCCGTTTCGCCCGCCGTCGACAAGGCGCCCGGAGTGCTCGCGGCAGGTAGACCCGATTGACCCCGAAAGGCATTTGCGTGAAATTCGAGCGGCGCTTGCCCTGCTTTCGATGTACATCCTGGCTCAGTATTAAAGATATGCGGCCTTTCGTTCTTGCTTTCTGGCTCGCTGCATGCGCAGCGATATTGCCTTGTGTGGGGTCAGGGCAATCAGCCGTCGGTTCGG
>JANNZB010000637.1:0-2165 GCA_031410395.1 Novosphingobium sp. | reverse complement strand
CATCGGCGGTGAGCACCCCGGCGGCATAGGGCGCGAGGCCCAACGCACCTTCATAGCGCGCGCGTTTGGCATCGGGCAGTTCGGGCAGGCTCGCGCGGCATTCTTCAATAAACGCGTCTTCGAGCACCAGCGGCAGCAGATCGGGATCGGGGAAATAGCGATAATCGTGCGCATCTTCCTTTGATCGCATCGATCGGGTTTCGTTCTTGTCCGGATCGTAAAGCCGGGTTTCCTGCGCAATTCTGCCGCCATCCTCGATCACGCCGACCTGCCGGCGCGCTTCGCTTTCAACCACGGCCATGACGAAGCGCACCGAATTGACGTTCTTGGTTTCGGTCCGCGTGCCCAGTTCCTCACCCGGCCGCCGCACCGAAACATTGACATCGGCGCGCATCGATCCCTGATCCATATTGCCATCGCACGATCCGACATAGCGCAGGATCGTCCGCAGCTTGGCAAGATAGGCCCCCGCCTCGGCGGGTGAGTGCATGTCAGGGCGGCTGACGATTTCCATCAGCGCCACGCCCGACCTGTTCAAGTCAACATAGGACATCGTCGGGTGCTGATCGTGCATCAGTTTGCCGGCATCCTGTTCAACATGGATGCGTTCGATGCCGATGGTTTTCACCACATCTGGCTGCTTTTCATCGGGCGTGATGTCGATCTGCCCTTCACCGACGATCGGGTGGTAAAGCTGGCTGATCTGATAGCCCTGCGGCAGATCGGCGTAGAAATAGTTCTTCCGGTCAAACCGCGACCACTTGTTGATCTGCGCATCAATCGCGAGGCCGGTGCGCACTGCCTGCCGAATGCATTCGCGGTTAAGCACCGGCAGCATCCCCGGCATCGCCGCATCGACCAGGCTGACTTGGCTGTTGGGCTCAGCGCCGAATGCGGTCGCCGCGCCCGAAAACAGCTTGGAGTTTGACGTGACCTGCGCGTGGACTTCAAGGCCGATGACGACCTCCCACTCACCGGTGTTTCCCTGAATGCGATATGTGCTCATCTGTCTGCCGATAGGGTTGTTGGGGCCCGGTGAAAAGGGGTTACATTGCCGCAACTGTGCGGCGTGACCATTGGCGGGCCGGTTCTTCGATCCAGCGCCAGGCAAATTCCGCAACGACAAGCACAGCGCCGATCATCAGCAGCTCGAACAGGGTTGCCGGAACAGTATCGAGAATGATCCGCTTGCTGCGGCCGCCATCAGGAAAATACACCCGCTCGACAATGCTGAATCCGCCCCAGCGCCCCGCCAGCAGCATCAGGTTCATTATGGCAAACAGGACGAACCCGTGAACCATATAAACGGTATAGGACACCTTGCCCAACCACTGGAACGAAGCACGGCGCAGCAAGGCGGAAAGCGCACCCTGCTCGCGCGCGAGCACGATAATCACCAGTGTCGACGGGAGGGCACAGGGGATCAACGGATTGCGGATACCCGCGATGGAAACATAGGCGAGCAGTATCGCCACCACCAAAACCTCTGCCGCGGTTGCATAAGGAATACGCGATTGCGCCCAGCGCTGGTGAATGAGAAAACACCCCACACCCAGTCCAAACGCAGACACACAGCGCAGCACGGATTCGCTGATCAACGGCAGATCCACCGCGGCCCAGTCTGCTGCCAGCGCCGCCCAGCCAAGCATCACCAGTGTCGCAACACCGCGCTGCCCCCCGCGATAGGCCAGCGCCGCCAGGACATAGGCCAGCAGCTCAACCGAAACGCTCCAGCTCGCGCCGTTATAAAAATTTTCGCGGCTTTCAAAGAAGCCATCGAGCAACAGCACAGCGCGCAGAAGGAAACCGGGTGCGTGAACGCCGGTAAACGCTTGCTCTTCCAGCCCGATCTGCCGTCCCCATAACGCAACCGTGACTTCGACGACCAGAAAGGCACCGACCATCACCAGATGCAATGGCCAGACCCGGCCGATCCGCAGCAGCATAAATCGGCCTGTGGGATAGCCTGCGGTGATCCGTCCGCCATAACTCGCGGCGATGACAAAACCGGAAAGCACAAAAAAGAAATCAACAAAGCTGTTGCTGCCGCGAACCAACGGCAGCTGAACAATGCCGTGCAGCGCCGGGATGTGAAAAAAGGCAACCGCGAGCGCAGCAAAGCTCCAGAGCAATCGGCGACGCAGTTCGATCAGATGGTCGAGCAG
>JANNZB010000636.1:0-1636 GCA_031410395.1 Novosphingobium sp. | reverse complement strand
CGCGGCCATAGAAGTTCGGGCTGGCGGTGTAGTCCGGGATCGGGGTGTATTCGCCCCACTGGTTGTTCTGGCACATGAAGATCACCGGCAGCTTCCAGGTGCTTGCCATGTTCATCGCTTCGTGCACGGCGCCAATCGAGGTCGCGCCATCGCCGAAGTTGACGATAGTCACCCGGTCCTCGCCGCGCTCCTTGGCGGAAATAGCCAGGCCGTTGGCGATAGGCGCACCGGCGCCGACAATAGCCGTCGTCACCATCGAACCCGACAAGGATCGGAAATGTGTGGAGATCCGCCCTTGCCCTTGTTCAAGCCGCCCTCACGCCCCAGCGCTTCAGCGAACATGCCATAGAGATCGACACCCTTGGCAACCTGATCGTGGATGCCGCGATAGGTGGTGACCATATAGTCGCGCGAGGTGATGAGCTGCGAAATCGTAGCCGGGATGCATTCCTGCCCGGTCATCGGCCAATAGGTGAACATGAACTTGCCTGCAGAAAGCCCGGCCTGAATCGCCTTGTCCACCGCACGGATGCGCGTCATCTGGCCGTAGATCGCCTTCAGAACTTCAGGTTCAATTCCAAGGTTGCCATTTCCCATCTTTAAGCTCTCCAAAAATACTAATTCGATCAATAAGATACCCAAGCGCACGGCCATAAACTTGGCCATCATGCATTGCGCGTGTGGAGCACCAATCTATCTCTATCCGCCGAGGCTATTGCACATTGTTTGCGACGAGTCCTGCAGTCAATGTTGCTCAAAACCATGCCGCGAATAATACCGCAGCAGCGTAAATCCAGCTGTGGGAGACAGGATCAAGCATCTGATGCTTTTACAGATCCAGCCCCAACGCGATAAAGAAATGGAATCCTGCCGCACCGCCGCCGTCCGCAAAGGTCGGTCCGCCCGATGCCAGAAGGCGAAAAGGCGCCTTCAACTGATAGATTGCGCCAATGCCAAGACTGGTTGAGCCCTTGCCACCGACCGTATCTGCACCAGATCGATCAGCCTCTATGCCAAGCAGTAGCTTATCAGAAAACTGACGCGAAATCGCCATACCGCCGGTCCAGTAGTCGCGGTTTCCCGCTCCCGGATTGATGGCATAACCACCCCCGCCGAACACAGACCATTTGCCCCAATCCTTCTGCAACCAGATCGGCAGCAACCCTGTGACCCGCCCCGCCCCCAAACTGTTCGAGGCAGTGGGAATGGTAATACCGGGGAAGGCAGCAATTTGCAGTCCGGCCTGTTCGTCGTGATAAAACCGATATTTCGCCGAGACTGCAACATCACCCGCACCCCAGCTCATCCCTGCACTATCGTGCGCAAAGGCGACCGGAAGCCCTACGGTGATCTGCAGATTGGGGGCCGCGCCATAGTTGATTTCCACCCCAGCCGATCCTTCGTAATCCGGCCCTAGCCCCTCACCTTCGAGCAAGGGACCATAGATCTCCCAGTGCCCCGTTGCGGTCGGCTCCGGATCATCGGTAAGGAATGGCGGGCCAGCCAAGGCGGCCGTTGGTAAGGCCAGCATGGCGATGGCTGTGATGAGGCGCACAAGCGCCTTCCGCAGACCGCCGCTTAGAGACATCCGGTTCAGCACGTGGCGTTCTCAATCGTGATTGGCAGGGGCGGCTCT
>JANNZB010000635.1:0-1525 GCA_031410395.1 Novosphingobium sp. | reverse complement strand
GATGCGCGGGCAATAAGAAACCCCGCTCGTCCTGAGCTTGTCGAAGGATGGGAGATATTCACCCATGGCGGGCGCACACCAACCGGCATTGACGCCTTGGAACATGCGTTGAAACTGGCGCATCTCGGGGCAGGCGAACTGCTCGTCACCAGCATGGACCGTGACGGCACACGCGACGGCTACGACCTTGCGCTCACCCGCGCCATCGCAGACGCGGTCAATATACCGGTGGTTGCAAGCGGCGGCGTCGGCAATCTGGACCATCTCGTCGAAGGCGTGCGCGAAGGCCATGCCAGCGCCGTCCTCGCCGCCTCGATCTTCCACTTTGGAACATACAGTGTGGCCGATGCGCATGAGGCGTTGATGGAAGCGGGATTGCCCGCGCGCACCCTTTGATGGGCTATGCGATTAAAAAATTTTTGATAATCGAAGGATAGCGGAGTGACTATGCAAATGCTGATAAAACCCTGGAGTAAAGCTGTTGCGTTTGCCGTCGTGCTATCTAGCGTAACGGTCCAAGCCCAGACGCCGGCTGAAACACAGCCATGGGGACGCATCATCAGCCTTGTGACTGAAGAGGGCAACTTTCAAACAAAATGGGACACCCTTGAGGGGGCCCGGACCGCTACTTTAGGTAATGCCTATAATCAGTCCCTGAAACGCGGAAATGAAATCGTCGTGCTCAACAGCCGATGCGATGGAGAAGTTTCCTATTCATTGTTTTCGCTTTCTTCGACCATGTTAGAAGACATCCAGAAACTGGACGCGGCCCTGTTGCAAGGCTCAGCATATAACGCTGCGCAGCAAAAACTCGTCCAAAATTACCTAAAAGAAGTACAAAAAACTCAGTTGGAAAAGGCATCTGACTGCGCGCCTGTGGCCGTTGAAATTTCCTTTGCGAATGGACGATTGGCTCGATTGGAACATGATGACGTTGCCATCCCGCTGGTGGGCAGCCGGTATAACGATGCGTATGTATTTGAGGCGACCAGACTTGGGAAAGCGCGTGCCGCATCTGTGCCCGGCGCAACGGAACTTACAGGAGGATTGGTCAATGGCTTTACCGACGCCAAAGCCGCCCTGTTTGCTGCATCGCAGCTAGCGGGAACTAAAATTGCGGTAATTAAAGGTGATAAAATTCACCTGTACCGCGCCGCTAGCTTGCTATTGGATTACGCGTCGGATGATGCCAGGCTGGAAGCATTAAAAGCGGCAAAGCCTGCGCCGGGATTTGACATACTCGCGATAATAATTGGTTCGGGTGCAAGCATGAAAGTGATGCGAACCGACGGGCGGTGATGGGGTTGTCGGCGTCGGCAACTTGCCGCCTCAATCTTTCATTTCGGTGATGCGAGCAACGCCGAACCGCATGCAGCGATAATGGCTGAGGGGTTAGCGGCTCGAAACTAAATCCATCTCCTGTGGGAGTTTGTGATGGTCAGGTTTGGAATGCCCCTGGCATTCCAAAGAAGATGCCGGGGGCATCTCCGACCTGCCCACTGCAAACTGGTTGTGCAAACTTAGC
>JANNZB010000634.1:0-2214 GCA_031410395.1 Novosphingobium sp. | reverse complement strand
GCATCGCTAATGGGCGCTCGGTGCTTGCCGCCGAAGTGCTGGGGGCAGACCTTGCCTATATCGGTTCCCCTTTCCTTGCCTCCGCCGAAGCCAACACGCAGGAAGGGTTCAAGCGCATGATTGTTGAGGGCAATGCGGCGGACATTGTCACGACGAACTGTTTTACAGGCGTTGACGCCAATTTCCTGCGCCCGTCGCTGCGGGAACATGGCCTTGATCCGGCCACTCTGAAACGCGCCGAGGGCAAGGGCATCAATATCAATGGCGGCGGCGACAATGCCAAGGCGTGGAAGGAAATCTGGAGCGCGGGACAAGGCATCGGCGCGGTGAAACGCGCCGAACCAGCGGGTGACTATCTCGACTGGCTGGCGCAGGACTATGCCAAGGCGCGCGCGACGATGGGCATGGCGGCGTGAACCGTCAGGTCATTCTCACCTCGCGCCCAACGGGCGTGGCGCAGGCCGAACATTTCGCGATTGTTGACGCGCCGTCCTTGCCGCTGGCGGACGGACAAATCCGCATCCGTAACCGATTTCTTTCGGTGGAACCGGCGATGCGCGGCTGGATTGCCGATGTCGGCAATTATTCCGCACCTGTCGCCATCGGTGCCGTGATGCGCGCGCTGGCAGTGGGTGAAGTGATGGAAAGCCGCACGGACGCCTATTCGTCGGGCGACTGGCTTGTCGGCTGGTTCGGCTGGCAGGATGAGGCGGTGGTCGATCCGTCCGCCGTGGTGCGCAAGATTATCCAGCGCGATCTGCCGCCCTCTCTCGCGCTTGGTATTCTGGGCATCAACGGCGTGACAGCGCATCTCGCGCTAACGCTGGTGGGTGAGCCCAAGGCCGGGGATACAGTGCTGGTTTCCACCGCAGCGGGTTCAGTCGGATCAGCGGTGGGCCAGATTGCCAAGATATTGGGATGCAGACCGGTTGGCATCGCAGGCGGCCCGGACAAGGTCGCGCAATGCCTCAACGTCTTTGGTTATGATGCCGCGCTCGACTACAAGGCCAATGGTCTGGACGCCGCCATCGCCCAAGCCTGCCCCGATGGTATCAACGTCTATTATGACAACACCGCCGGGCAGATCAGCGACGCCGTTTACCCCCATCTCGCGATCAACGCGCGCGTCGTCATCTGCGGCACAGCGTCTGTCCCGTCCTGGACACCTTGGCCGCAAGGCCCGCGTGTCGAGCGACACTTGCTCGTTAAACGCGCGCGGATGCAGGGGTTTGTGATCTTCGATCATATGGACAAATATGAAGCCTCAGTCGCGCAACTGGCCGACTGGGTGCGCAGCGGACAGCTACGCTATGTTGAGGATAGTCTCGACGGCATCGAAGCCTGCCCAGACGCGCTAGCCGGACTGTATCGCGGTGAGAACAAAGGCAAGCGGATCATCACGCTATAAACAGGGAGAGACACTATGAACACGCTATCACCAAAACATATCTTATACATCGTGCTCGCTCTGTTCGGGCTGGTGACAACATGGATGCACGGCTTTGCCTGGATCGCGGCGGGCGGCAACATCCTCAACCTCTATAGCTTTTTTCACGACGCCTATGTGAGCGGAGATGCTGCCGCGTTCCTGACCATCGACATATTAATCGCCTGGGGCGTGTTCATGATCTGGGTTGTGGGCGACGCAAAGAAAGTCGGGCTCGGCGCAGGCAAGGGCTGGCTGTTCGTGGCGCTCTCGGGCCTTGGCACTTGCTTTGCGTTCCCGCTCTATCTCGTGCTTCGCGAACGCCACCTTGCGCAGACAGGCCGAACATCGTGAGCCTTTCTGGCAAACATGTCGTCGTCATCGGCGGGTCTTCCGGCATAGGTCGGGCGGTGGCGATGGCTGCGCTCGAAGCCGGGGCCAGCGTCCATATCGGTTCCAGCAATGCCGAACGGCTGAGTGCAGCCCTGACGCTGCTCGGATCAGGCGCGAGCGGAGCCACGGTGGACGTGCGTGACGAAGCCTCGGTCGAGGCATTTTTCGCAAACGCCCCAACGATTGATCACCTTGTTTACACGGCGGGCGATTGGGCGCGCCGCAAGACGCAGGTTGGCACCAAATTTGATTTGGCCGATTCACGCGCAAGCGTCGATACGCGCTTCTGGGGCGTGTTGCTGGCAATCAAATATGCCCTGCCGATGATGTCGCAGAGCGGCTCAATTACCCTTACATCTGGCCTTTATGCCCATCGTCCGGCCAAAGGCACCAGC
>JANNZB010000633.1:0-5629 GCA_031410395.1 Novosphingobium sp. | reverse complement strand
GAACGAGGATCAAGTCCGCCAAATTTCAGGCGGCGTCGCCTATAGTTTGCTGTGGCAAAAGGGGTTTAGTCTGGACATTGGCATTTCGAAAACCAGTTACCACAAGACTGTCCACTTTGGCGACCCGCTGCTTGGCGACGTGGTTTCGAGGGATGGCCCCGTGCTGTGGAATGTTGCTGCATCGTACAAGCTTACCCCAAAACTCTACATCTACGGCGCGCTAACCCGGGGTCTCGAAGATGCGCTGATTGCGCCGGATTCCGCCACCAATCGTTCTGAAGCACCGCCGGCTTCACGCACGCAGCAGGCAGAAGCCGGACTGCGGCTTATATTACCTGCCAATCTGGTGGCGGTGGTGGGGGCTTTCACCATTTCCAAGCCCTATTTCAATCTCGATCCGGCGCTACGGTATCGGCAGCTCGGCACCCTCACCAACCGCGGGATCGAGTTCTCGCTGACTGGACGGCCATTACCGGGGCTTTCGCTGCTGGTCGGCACCCTGCTGCTCGATCCGCGGATTGAAGGCGAAGCTGTATCGTCCGGCCTTATCGGCCCGCGTCCTGTGGGACAGATCAGGCGGCGTAGCGTGTTCAATCTCGATTGGCGCGGAGGCGGGGGCAAGTCTCCGCTATCGCTCGATCTGGCATTTGAAAGCCTGTCTGGCCGGATTGCCAATTCAGCCAATTCCCTCACCGCACCGGCGCGGACTGGCCTCAATCTCGGTGCGCGATACCGGCTCGAGGCGGGCGGAGTGCACGTGCTGCTGCGCCCCCAAGTGCTTAATGCGTTGAACAATTATGGCTGGCTGGTTTCATCGAGCGGCGGATTCAGCTATACTCCGCCCAGAACATTTGTGTTGAACATTCAGGCCGATTTTTGATCGAAACAACCGCAAGGCGGAAATCTGATATGGCTGCAAATCTGATCCGCGCTGCGGCATGGCTGCTGGCGCTTCCGCTCGCCGCCTGTGCGGCCACGAGTACGAGGCCAAGCGGCGCCCCGGCAACCGTCACCATCGGAATCGCCGCGATCAATGATTTCCACGGCAATCTGGAACCGCCCAAGCAATCAGCATTTGTCAAAGACGCGAAGGGTCAACTTGTTGCTGTGCCCGCAGGCGGAGCGGCCTATCTGGCATCGGCAATAGATGCAGTGCGCGCGCTATATCCCCAGCACCTGACCATTTCGGCAGGCGACATCATGGGATCGGCCCCGCTGACATCGGCGCTGTTTCTTGATGAACCTGCCGTCGCGGTGATGAACAGGATCGGACTCGACTTCAACGCGGTGGGCAACCACGAATTCGATTTCGGTGTGCCCGAACTGCTGCGCAAGCAGAGCGGCGGCTGCGCCAAATTCACCGATCGCCAGCCGTGCAAGCTGGAGAAATTCGCCGGTGCCAAATTCCGCTTTCTCGCTGCCAATACCTTTTCAGGGGGCGGTAAGACCCTGTTTCCCGGCACCGCCCTGCGGACCTTTGGCACCGGCAAAAGGCGGGTTAAAATCGGCCTGATCGGCATGACGCTGAAGGGCACGTCGGATCTGGTGCCGACATCAGTCAACAAGCTGGTTAGCTTCACCGACGTGGCAGACACTGCCAATCCGCTCGTCGAAATGCTTAAAGTCCAAGGTGCCGATGCGGTGATTCTGGTGGTCCACGAAGGCGGACGTACCACCGGTGATCCAAATGCCAATAGCTGCCAGGGGCTGAGCGGCGGGATCAAGCCTATTCTTGAAAAGCTGGATAGCAGGGTTGACCTCGTCATCTCGGGCCATACCCATTGGAGCTATGTCTGCGACTATGCGCAGTACAACGCGGCCAAACCGTTCCTGATGACCAGCGCCGGGCTGTGGGGCGAATATGTTACCGACATTGCGCTCGAGATTGATCCGGTGCTGCATAAAGTTGTCGCAAAACGGGCACAAAACGTCATCGTGCAGTCAGAGCCCTATGTCCGCACGGCTGGTCCGGTGACCAATACCGATCTCGTCCCGCGCTTCACCCCGCGCGCAGATATTTCGGCGATTATCGCCAAATACAAGGCAGCATCGCAATCGTTCGTTGAACGCAAGGTTGGGTTTCTGGCTGCTCCATTACCCAAGGAGCAAGGGCCCGCTTGGGGCACCGGCGGCCCGCTGGGCAACCTGATTGCCGATGCCCACCTCGCCGCGACTAACGCTGCGGACGCACAGATAGCCTTTACCAACCCCTTCGGCATCCGCCGCTCGCTGACCCCGGCATCGGACAAAAGCGTCACATATGGCGATCTCTATCTAGTGCAACCTTTTGGCAGCGAATTGATAACGATGACGCTGACCGGGGCTGACCTAAAGCAAGCAATGGAACAGCAACTTGATGCTGATGCGCCCGAACAGATCCTCTCTGCCTCGGCTGGTTTTCGTATCTCCTATGATCGCGGCCGACCGATTGGCAGCAAGATCGTCTCCATGGAGCTGAACGGCGCGGCCATTGATTTGGCTAAGGATTACCGCGTTACGGTAAACGTCTATCTCGCCAACGGTGGAGACAGCTTTGACGCTTTCCTCAAAGGACGTGACCGTGTGATCGGCATGACGGATATTGCCGCGCTGGAGGCCTGGCTCAAGCCTAACGATCCCCCGCGCGCAGGTTCGCCGGAACAGCGCGCCACTGATCTCAATCCCACCCTGAAGACCAATAATCTGGTGCCGCAGGCAGGTACGGTTTATTAATCAAGAATGCTTGGGCGGCCACGGGATGAAACCCGAAGTCCGCGCTACATATTCAGCATAGCCGGGGCGGCTTTTCGCCAGTCCCTGTTCGAGCAGCGGCTTGCCTGACCAGCGGGTAAGCGTGAAGGTGAGAAACAGCGGGCCTATCATGCTGCCCAGCGCCACCGGCCAGCCCGCTTCGGCCGCTGCCAGCCAGATGCCCCACCAAACGCAGGCATCGCCAAAATAATTGGGATGGCGGGTATAGCGCCACAGCCCGGTGTCAAGCACCTTGCCTTTGCTCGCAGGATCAACGCGGAAACGGGCGAGCTGCCAATCTCCCACGGTTTCGAACACCATTCCGAGCAGCCAGAGCGCTGCGCCAGCCATCGCCATCGCCCCCACAGCCGCCGAACCGCTCGCTGCGGCGCCCATTTGCGCGGGCAGGCAGGTGATCCACAGCAAGACTGCCTGCGGGCCGAAAACGCGCTTGAATGCGCCCGAAGCAAAACGCCCTTTTGCGCGGGCTGGGCCAAGGATCGTGGCATAACGCGGATCCTCGCCAGCGCTGCGCCAGCGCAGGTACAGATGAACCCCCAGCCGCAGTCCCCAGATCACCGCCATGCCTGCGATCAACGTCGCGCGCGGCCCCGGATCGCCGACCTGCGACCAGCTCGCCGCCGCGAGCAAAGCCATCCCGGCCCCCCAGACGGCGTCGATGAAAGAGACATCTCCGATCCGCACCGCCACCAGCAAAAGCAGCAGCATCACAGCCAGAATTAGCACCGCGTTGTTCAACAGAATTTCGGCCATGTCAGTCAATCCCTGCTGTGATCGCCGCCCAACGCGGGTGGCCTGGCATCATTTCTTCATAGTAGGTTGCGATCTTTTCCATATCGGCGCGGTAATCGCCCGTCATCATGATCGCTGGGCCGAGCCCGCCCAGCTTGGTCTCATAGTTCACCCATGCCGGAACAATCGGCACGCCTGCGCGAAACGCTATGTGGTAGAACCCTGATTTCCACTTCGGGGACCCTTTCCGCGTTCCCTCTGGCGCGACCACCAGTATCAGCTCTTTGCGCCGGGTGAATTCATCGACCATCTGATCGACGTAGTTATGCCGCGATGATCGCACCACCGGAACTCCGCCCATATCGTGCATGAAGCGGGTGAACGGCCATTTGAACAAAGTGTCCTTGCCCATGAATCCCGGCAGTATGCCAAGCTCATGCGTCACTCCGACAAAAAACACGAAGTCCCAATTGGTGGTATGCGGCGCACCTATCAGCACACAGCGCCGGATGTTGGGCGGACCGCCGAGGATCGTCCATTTCTGGCGGCGATAGAGCCACAACAGCACCGCCAGTGTGATGCGTGAAAGCAGCGAGCGGCGCTGTACCATCAGAACCCCGCCCCTTCGGGCCATTTGGCGCTGGCCATGCCGAAAACCTTGAACAGCGCGCCCATTTGCCCTTCGCCGATCAGCCGTTCCATTGCGGTGCGGATGGCATCGGCGTGCTGCGGGGCAAACTGGCTGAGGGCATCGGTGCGCGCCTCGATCCCCAGCGCGCGCAACCAGCGGCCTTGCGGCACGGTCCCCAGCCAGCGGCAACCGCGCGATTCGACGATCGGCGCAAGTGTGGCGAAATCGACATGGGCGGTGAGGTCCGCCTCGCCCGGCGCGGCAAATGGATCGACCTTGCGGTGAGCGCGTACGGCTTGCAGCGTTGAGCCATCGCGCAGCATGTCACTGCCATAGTCAAAGAACAGCGCCGCGCCGCCTTGCTCGTTGAGCCGCCCGGCGACTTCATAGATCGTTGCTGCCGCACCGGGGCATGTTTCGATAATCGTCCCCACCGGCGCGACCCGGCGCGATTCGGGAACTGCGGCATCCATTGGCATTGGCCCGGCAACCGGAATGAAGCGACTATCCGCAGTGCCAACCTGCCGCTCGCGCCAGCCATTCTCGGTCATTACCAGTTGACGGATTGGCAGAGCATCGAGGAATTCGTTGCCGATAACGAGCACCGGACCGTAGTGCGGGATCGTCGAGAGGTCATTGTGCCAGTTCGCCTGCGGAACGGTGACCAGTTGTATGTCCTTCAGTGCGGTCGAAGTTTCAACAAAATGCACCTTGGGTTCAAGCCCATAGCGCTTCGCCGCTGCCAGCGCATCGCGCGCCAGCGTGCCGCGGCCCGGACCAAGCTCAACATAGTGCACCGGCTCTTCACGCCCGGCCCGGATCCACATATCTGCCAGCCACAGCCCAATCAGCTCGCCAAACATCTGGCTGATTTCGGGCGCAGTAATGAAATCGCCGCCCTCACCCAGCGGATCGCGCGCCATATAATAGCGGGTATTGGCCTCGCCCATGTAGTGCATCACGCTGATCGGACCCGAATGCCCGATCAGGCGCTGGAAAATGGCGGTTAGCGAATCGATTTCGCTCATTCAGCCTCGGCGGGTGGAGCGACCGGTGCAACCGCCCCCAGCGGCGGACGCATCAGCGAACGGACCAAAAAGAACAGGCCAACCGCGAACATCGGCACGGTTAGCCATTGACCCATCGAAAGCCCGGTGCGCGCGGCGAATTCCGAAAGCTGCGCATCTGGCTCGCGGTAAAATTCAATCAAAAATCTTGCCAGAGCTATGCCACAGGTGAACGTGCTGGCGAGCATCCCCGGACGGAACCGCGCGCGGGTTTTCCAGAACAGCAGCATCATCACAATCAGCAGTGCCAACCCCTCAAGCCCAGCCTCGTAGAGCTGGCTGGGATGCCGGGCGAGCGCATCGGGCGCATCGGGGAACACCATCGCCCAGGCCACATCAGGCCCGGCCACTCTGCCCCACAGTTCGCCATTGACGAAATTAGCCAGCCGCCCGAACATCATGCCGAACGGAACTGAAACCGAAATGTAGTCCATCACACGAAGCCAGT
>JANNZB010000632.1:0-1586 GCA_031410395.1 Novosphingobium sp. | reverse complement strand
GGTGACCGACAGCCCCAGCTTGTCGCGCGTAATCCCGGTGAGCCCAAGCAGGGGCGATTTCTTCGCAAGGCCTTCAATTGCCTTGAATGCACCGACCTTGATCAGCGCCGCGTCGATCAGCGGGCGGAATTTGCCGCGCAGTTCGTCGCCCGCGCTTTGCCGCAGATATTGCGTCGCGCCGTTGTTCTGGCTGACGATGCCGGGAACGTCGTTTAGCGACAGCTTGCTAATTGCGGCGCGGAATACCGGCTTGGCTTGCTGTGCGGCAAACCCGGCGGCATCGTTGAGCTTGCGGGTGATCCCGTCGGTAAGCCCCAATTTGTCCGCCCCGCCGAGCAATTTGCCGAGCGCTCCGCCCGCCCCACCGAGGAACGGCAGCAGAATACGTATCGCTGGATCGTTGTAATAGGCGCCGGGCTGCGAAAGTTTGTCGAGCGAGCTGTCCGATGCCTTGCCGAGCAGCGAGCTTAAGCCCGAACCCAGCCCGGTGCCGCCAAATATCTGCGCCCGCACAGAAATCGGTATAAGCATAGCACTGGCTGCGATGCTCGCCGCCAGCTGCCTTCGTGTTAGTTGTGATCTATTGTTCATGCGCCCTACTCCCTTCCCAAGAGGAGGCTAAGTTCACACACGTGCGTGCGCTGTGCAATCGTTTCAATCGCCGTGAAAATTCATCTCAACCGACACCGCGTTGGGATCGCTGATCATGATCTGGCGCAGGCCATAGGCGCCGTCATTAACGTGAAACGGATGGCCAGTCGCTGCGATCCTGGCCTTGGCGGCGTCAAATCCCGCGCACGCGAAAGCGACATGATGGACCGCGTTGGTGGATTGCCCCGGCGTGCGGCCTTCGCCTAATCGCAGCCCAGGTGCGTTGCCGATCAGGTGCACGAGCGCGTGGCCTGCCGCATCGCACATCCAGGCGCCCTGAATGCCCATCGCCGCCGCCGGGCTTTCGCCGCGTGTCAGGCCCAGCACCGCTTCGTAAAACGTGATGGTTTCTTCCAAATCATTGGTCAGGATATTGATGTGATCGATTCCGGTGGTGGACATCGCCATGCTCCCGCTATATCGCCATCCTATCGTCGATTCAGCGCCGCGCCAGTGCCGCTTCGCATTCCTGCATCAGTGTGGCGATGATTGTTGCAACCGGCTCTTCAGAGTTGACCATACCAACCGATTGCCCGGCCATCAGTGATCCGTTCTCCACATCACCATCAATCACCGCGCGGCGCAGCGCGCCTGCCCAGAAATGTTCGATCTGCAATTGCGCCTCCAGCATATCGACCGCACCCTCATCGAGCAGCTTGGCAACTTCGAGTTGCTTGGCGGTAAATTCCTCTGTGCCTTTGTTCTTGAGCGCGCGCACCGGGATCACCGGCAGCCTTGGATCAACCTGCACCGACGAAATGGCATCGCGGGCATTGGCGCGGAAGAACGCCTTTTTGAACAGCGGATGGGCAATCGATTCGGTGGCGCAGGCGAACCGTGTGCCGAGCTGCACGCCCGCGGCGCCCATTTCGAGATAGGCGGCAATTGCCTCGCCCTTGCCGATGCCGCCAGCGACGAAGATCACGTTCTCCGCA
>JANNZB010000631.1:0-3419 GCA_031410395.1 Novosphingobium sp. | reverse complement strand
TGACCGTGCGGACGAACCGCCAGTCGGCCGAACCCTTGTACATCTGGTTGCGGGTGCGGCCGTGGACGGTGATCATCTTGACGCCCAAATCTTCAGCGATTCGAGCTAGTTGAGGCGCGTTCAGGCTATCGTGGCACCACCCCATCCGCATCTTGACAGTGACCGGCACGTCAACCGCCTTCACCGTAGCGCCGATCAGTCTTGCGGCGAGCGGAAGATCACGCATCAGCGCCGAACCGGCATCGCCGTTGACCACCTTTTTGACCGGACAGCCCATGTTGATGTCTATAATCGCCGCGCCGCGATCAGCATTGAGCCTTGCGGCTTCGGCCATCTGTTCTGGCTCGCAGCCGGCAAGCTGGACCGAGACTGGCTCTTCAATCGAATCCCAGCTCGCCTTTTGCAGCGACTGACGGGTTTCGCGGATCATTGCCGGGCTGGCGATCATCTCGGTGACGTTCAAACCTGAACCAAAGCGGCGAACCAGTTTGCGAAAGGGCATATCAGTAACCCCGGTCATCGGCGCGAGGATCACCGGGCAATCGATGGCGATCGAACCGATAGAAATCGGCTTCAGAGCGGGCGGAACGGGAAGCGCGGTCATGAGTGTGCCTAAAATTTGGGCAGCGCTTAGTGGATTGCAGAGAGAACCGCAAGCGATTACCCGATCCTGACGATGACCGATCCCGCCCTTCCCCGCCCCAATTTCGCAGCAATTGTGGTTGCCGCAGGTGCCGGCTTGCGCGCAGGCCAAGCTGTTCCCAAGCAGTTCGCCATTTGGCGCGGCAAACCTGTCGTGCGGCACACGGTCGAGTTTCTGATTGCAGCTGGCGCGCACCCAATCGTGGTGTGCATTCCCGAAGGCGCGGATGCAGTTGCAACCGCTGCATTACATGGAATTGACGCCAGACTCATAACCGGCGGCACTACGCGGCAGGCATCGGTGCGTCTTGGTTTGGAAGCCTTGGCCGCGGCCAGCCCCGACAAGGTGTTGATCCATGATGCCGCGCGGCCGATTATCCCAAGCCTTGTGATTGATCGCTTGCTGAGCGCACTCCACCACAGCGCGGGTGCAATACCCGTCCTCCCCGTCACCGATAGCCTCATCCGCGCCCAAGGCGCCCGTATGGGCTCCCCTGCACCGCGCGCAGAAATGCGTCGCGTGCAAACTCCCCAAGCATTCCGCTTTGCTGAGATTCTGTCCGCGCACCGCCAATGGATGGGCGAAGTTGATGCAGGAGATGATGCGCAAGTGGGGCAGAAGGCCGGCATGGAAATCGCTCTGGTTGAAGGAGACGAAGCGCTGCACAAGCTTACTTATAGTGCCGATTTTGACGCCGCATCGCGAGTTCGCGTCGGCAACGGTTACGATGTCCACCGGCTGGTTGAGGGCGAAGAATTGTGGCTGTGCGGGGTCAAACTCGATCACAGCCATGGACTATCCGGCCATAGTGACGCCGACGTTGCCATCCACGCGCTGGTCGATGCACTGCTCGGCGCAATAGCCGCAGGCGATATCGGAACGCACTTCCCGCCGAGTGATCCGCAATGGAAAGGCGCAGGCTCGGACATATTTCTGCGCCATGCGGCCGCGCTCGTTGCCCAAGCGGGCTACCAGATCGGCAATGTCGATGTGACTATCATTTGCGAAGTACCAAGGATCGGCCCGCACCGCGATGCCATGCGGGCGCGGATAGCTGAGATCATCAGCGTTGACATCGCGGCAGTGAGCGTCAAGGCGACGACCACCGAAGGAATCGGCAGCACCGGACGGCAAGAAGGGATTGCCGCGCAGGCGGTGGCCTTGTTGGTCCGCACTTGAAATAGATGGATCGTCCGATGCGAATTCTTGCCCTGGCCGCCGCGAGCCTTCTGCTCACCGCCCCACAAATTGCCGCTGCTGCAGATGCGTCGCCCTGTTTGACCCCTAGGGAAGCAACCGCAATCGCCGCCTACTCCATGCCAAGCGCTATCATCGGCACGACTCAGCGCTGCATTCCCACGCTGGGCAAGCAATCGTGGCTGGCATTGAACGGCGAAGCGCTGTCGAAGCGGTATGCTGAGCGCAAGTCAGCGGTATGGCCCGAGGCCAAATCAGCACTTATAAAGATAGCCAGCACGTCGAAGGACGCAATGGCAGAAACGATCAGAGGCCTTCCCGACGACACCATTCGGCAACTCGCCGATTCGATGATCAGCGCGGCTGTTGCAGACAAGGTGCAAGTCGGCCGCTGCCAGATGATTGACCGTTTCCTCTCGCTGGTTGCTCCACTTCCCCCGGAAAATACGGCGGAGCTGGTGGCCCTTACCTTGGGTATTGTCTCACACACTGAAGCGCCAAGGATCGGCAAATTTACGCTATGCAAGGTCTGACTGGTGGCTGACGTGCTTATCCATCAAGAACTTGTGGAACTCGCCCAAAAGGTGATCGCGGAAAATCTCGCCGCTGGGCGCAAGGTTGCCGTGGCCGAAAGCTGCACCGGTGGATTGGTGGCCGCAGCGCTAACCGAAATCAGCGGATGCTCGGCAGTGTTTGACCGAGGTTTTGTTACCTATTCGAACGAATCGAAGCAGGAAATGCTCGGCGTTTCTCCCGATATCATCGATACATTCGGCGCTGTTTCCATCGCCTGTGTTTGGGCGATGGCGCACGGCGCACTCAAACGCAGCAACGCCGATGTCGCGGTCGCCATCAGCGGAATTGCCGGGCCCGGCGGCGGCTCGGCTGACAAGCCAGTGGGCACTGTAGTGTTCGCCCGTGCTGTGCGCGGAGAGGAAGACTCAACCTCTGAGGAAAAGCGCTTTGGTGTGGGAGACAGGGCGCAAGTAAGGCTTCAGGCCACGCTGGTCGCGCTTGAACTGCTGCTGCCGTAAAGCTGAGCGGCGCGATCTTCAAACGCAGCAACCAGCTTGCGGAATGCTTTGTCAAAATATTGACCCGCGAGGGCTTCAAACAGGGCATTGCGAAATGTGAATTCGACAGTGAATTCAACCTCACAGGAATAATCATCGAGGCGCCGAAAAACCCAATCGTTCTTCAGATCCTTGAGCGGCCCATCAACGTATTGAACCTGAAGCAACGTCGGCCGTTGCTTGGTTACGCGTGATGTGAACTTCTCCCGCAGTGCCGAAAACCCAATCAGCATATCCGCGACCATCTCGGCGTCACCGTCGGATTTGACCCTTGTTGCAATCACCCAAGGCAGAAATTCGGGATAACGGCCAACGTCTGCGACCAGATCAAACATCTGCTCGGCGCTGTAGCGCAAGCGCCGGATTTCATGAATTCCGGGCATCAGCGCTGCTTGGCCAGTTGCGCTTCCCGCGCAGCGCGCATCGCCTTAAAATCGTCGCCGGCATGATAGCTCGACCGGGTCAGCGGGCTGGAAGCCACCTGCAGGAAGCCCTTGGCGCGGGCA
>JANNZB010000630.1:0-4602 GCA_031410395.1 Novosphingobium sp. | reverse complement strand
CCACGCAGGATTCGGATAGCTCAGCCGATTCAAAAGGATGGTCGGGTTTCCTCGGCCTGCTCAAGAAGAACCGCCCACGTTCGCCCGTTAATGGCGTGATCGTTGCGCTTGGTGCCGATGAGCTGGTGCGCACGGATCGCGCTGGGCTTGATCGCCACGCAGCCTTGGTGCGCAGGCGGCTGGCAGAAATTCGCGCGACGCTAGAGGTGTAATTTCCTGTCTATCTGCTTATTACCAAGGCCGATCTGCTTTCGGGCTTTGTTGAATATTATGACGATCTTGATGTCGAAGGACGCCGTGCTGTTCTGGGTGCGACACTGCCAGCGGAAAACGCCAAGCCAAAGGCGGACGATTTCGCCGGGGCGTTTGACCGCATAGTCATCGCCCAAAGCGAGCGGCAGGCGAAGCGGCTGTATGAAGAAGTCGATGCCTCGCGGCGGAGCCTGATCCTCGGCTTTCCATCGCAGCTCGGCGCGCTGCGCAACCGGCTGACGCGGTTTATCGATGGGGCTTTCCTCTCGGGTGATCAGCCGACCGGCACTCTGCGTGGGTTCTACTTCACCAGCGGCGTGCAGGAAGGCGCACCGCTTGATCGGATTCTGTCAGGCGTGGCTGACGTTTTCCAGTCGCAACCGGTGCAGCGCGGGGCTTCGGGGCGGACCTATTTCCTCAACCGGATGCTCACCGAGGTGATGTTTGGCGAGGCGGGTCTGGTTCAGGCTGATCCTGCTGCCCGGCGACGCGAGGCGGCGCGCACCCGCATCGGCCAGCTGGCGATTGCCGCTTCAGTTCTGATGGTGCTGATCGGCTGGGGTTTCAGCTTTGCCAAAAATACGACATTCCTCGCCAATCTGGCCGACTCCGCGAATGAAACCAGCTCGCTTTCGCAGCAGACTGGCATTGATCTGTTGGAAGTGCGCGATTCTGATCCCAACCTTGAACAGTCGCTCGCGGTGCTTCGCGCACTTCGTGAACTGCCGCAGGGTTATGCTGCGCAGGAAGCGGGCGGACCGGGCTTCGCCATGCGGCTGGGGCTATTCCAATCGTGGGAGGCGGGGCGCGCGCGCGAGGCCTATCTGATGGGCCTGCGCCGAATTCTGCTGCCGCGCATTCTGCTGCGGCTGGAAAACTATATGGCAGCGCATGGCAGTGATCCGATTGCGGTCTATCAGCCGCTCAAGATATATATGATGCTCGGCGGCAAAGGCCCGATGGATCAGGGCACGGTGAAGTCTTGGGTAACGCTCGACTGGGCGCAGGGTGATCAGTTGAGCGGAGCAGACCGCGCGCCGACGCGCAAGGAATTGAGCCAACATCTTGAGGCCTTGCTTGGTGATACTGTGGCTTGGCCGGGCGGTTCGCAAACTCCGCTCAATGGCACCGCCATTGCCTCTGCGCAGGCGGCAATTCAGACGCTTGGAATGGCCGACCGAGCCTATGCCGTGCTGCGGCAAAAAGCGATGTCGAGCAGTGGCCCGGCGTGGCGCGTAAGCAATGTTCTTTCGGCTGGGGACGTGCAGGCCTTTGCCAATGGCGAAGAAGTATTTCAGGCTGAAGTCCCATATTTTTACACCAAGGGCGGCTATGAGAAGGCTTATTTGATCGGCCTGCAAAGCGTTGAATCCGACCTCAAGAAAGACCTGTGGGTGCTGGGCGAAGCGGCGCAGATGGAAGGCACCCGGATGGAGCTTGGCCAGGTCAAGGGCGGCGTCGCGCTGAAATATGCCACCGAATACAAAGCCGAGTGGGAGCGCATCGCCGCCCTGCCCAAGGCGCCGAATTATTTCGCCGATGTCGCCGCGTTTGGCTCGTTCACCCGCTCGCCATCGCCGCTCAAAAAACTGCTTTTGCAGGTCAAGGAAAACACCAGCTTCACCGGTGGCAGCGGCGCAGCCAAAGTGATGATCGGCGAACAGATGTCACAATCGCGCTTTGGCCGCGGGATCGATGGGGCCAAGGCGATTAGCGGGGCGGGGAGCGGATTTGACGCCGGGACCGAGATCAGCAGCTATTTCAAACCTTTGCATGACTATGTTGGCGGCAGTTCGGCAGACGCGCCGATCGATCAATTTGTTGCGGCGATCAAACAGGCGGTTGCGGCCAATGGCGCGGCGAAATCGCTGGGCGGAAGCATGGCAGGCGAATCGCTCCAAGCGCAGCAGGCAACTGCGGTTAGCAATGCCGCCGTTGCGGGTACCGGGGCACCGCCGCAATTGCAGGGCTTTATCTCATCAGTGGTCAGCGGCGGGCAGAGCGCTACGGTGAGCGTGGCGCAAGGCGCGATTGGTGAAGCCTATACCCAATCGGTGCTGCCCGCATGCAAGATGGCGACCAAGGACAAATATCCCTTCTTCGGCAAAACACGTGACAATCCTAACCCGGTCAATGCCTCACTCGTCGATGTTCAACAGGTGTTTGGCAGCGGACGGACCATCGATGCCTTCCTTCAACAACGCATAATGCCCTTGCTTGACACCTCAACCCCGGTTTGGCGTTGGAAGACGGACAATTCAGTTACCACAGGATTGTCACCCAGCACGCCCGAGGAGTTCTACAAGGCGGGCCAGCTGCGCGACATGTTGATGGGCGGTATGGTCGTCAAGGTTGAAGCAAAAGCCTTTGGTGCCGGTGTCGATGCGGCCGAAATGGTCGTTGGCAGCGCACAGAACCGCTTTGAGCGGGGGTCGGCTGGCGAAAAGCAGGTGATTTGGTCGGCTATGGGCATGGTGCCCCAGGCGTCTCTTGTGCTCTATTCCAATGGCGCAGAGGTCAAGAAAATCGCGACTGATGGGCCTTGGGCGCTGTTTCGCCTGATGGATGAAGCCCGGTTCGAAAAGCGCGGCGGGACTTGGTACGCAACATTTGGCACCGGCACAGCGTCCGTTGCATTCAAGATGACTTTTCCGAGCGAACAGAATCCCTTTGCACGTGGGACCGTGCCGTGGAGCTTCCGATGTCCCAGCGCGCTGTAGGGGCCTGGATGTTCGGCAAGATGCCGACCTTGGGTGATTTCGTCGCACGCGGCCTTGGTCAACAGGCCCGCGTCGACCTTGACACGTGGCTATCGCAGGAAATGGAGTCGGCACGGGCAGAGGCGGGTGAAGGCTTTGAAGCGCGCTATGACGCCGCACCTGCATGGAATTTCGTGGAGTGTGACGATGCTGGGCAATGGAACGGCGGCGCGCTGTGTGCCTCGCAAGACCAAGCAGGACGGCGATTTCCGCTTATCATGGCAGTTGCTGCCAATGACTTGACCAACGCCGCGGCGCTTTCTGAAGGTTGTTTGGCGACGATTTGCCAAGCATTCGGCGAAGGCTGGATTCCTGATCAACTGGTTACCGCCAACGTGGTTCCGGTGGCCGATTGCCGCTGGCAACCAAAGGGCGAAGAATGGGCGCTTCTTACCGAGGATGGGCCGGTATTGGTTCTTGCCGGCCGCTATCCCCAAGGGGTGATTGGCCGGATGGTGGAGATGGTTGAATGACCCCCGAATTCCGCATTGAAGATTTTTCATCCACCCACGTTGGCGAAGTACGCTCGGAAAATGAGGACAGCTATGTCGCGATTCCTGACGCCAGAATTTGGGTCGTCGCCGATGGGATGGGCGGGCACGTAAACGGCAAATATGCCTCGCAGGCCATTGCCGATGCAGCTGAAGCCGCGACCTATCCCGATGACCTCGAACACGCCTGCGATTCGCTTGCGCAGGCGGTGCATCAGGCCAATGCTACTATCTTTGCCAAGTCGCTCGAAGCAGGCACGCAGATGGGATCGACGTTTGTCGGGCTGGTGATCAGGGGCAATCAATTTGCCGTGCTGTGGTCTGGCGATAGCCGCGCCTATGTCTACCGCAATCACCACCTCATTCAGTTGACTGCGGACCATACCCAGGTTCAGGCGATGATCGATCGCGGCCTCTTGACTCCGGAAGAAGCGCTGACCCACCCGATGCGTCACGTGCTGGCCCGCGCGGTGGGGGTAGAGGACGTCCTGCAAATCGATGCTATTCGCGATTCCATTCTGCCCGGTGATATGTTTCTGCTTTGCAGTGATGGACTTTACGGGCAGGTGAGCGACAACGAGATCGGGGAAATTCTCGGACATTCCAGCGAAATAGCGTGCGATGAACTGGTTGCGCTGTGTCTGGCTCGCGGTGCCCCAGATAATGTGACGGTAACGCTCGTTTCGGTGATTGAGCTGACACTTCTGGTTCTGAGCGGAGAAGCGTGATGGGCGGCGACGACCATGATCGGACGATCTATAGCCCCGGCAGCGGCTTCACTCCCGGTGAACCCCCTGTAAGCGATGCTCTGCCGGTTGCGCCGCCTGTATCTGAGCCCCTCACGTCCACCCCGCCAGTTTCTTCAGCACCAGTCTCTTCACCGTCACTTTCGTCGCCTCCCACTTCGACTCCGCCATTCACATCTCCGCCGCCGCCGGGCGGGGTACAGGCGATCAAAGTCGGCGATGTCCTCAACCATTTGTATGAGGTTCGACGCCACATCGCGCGCGGCGGCATGGGAGAGGTGTTTGAAGGCTGCAACGTCAACTATGCTGAGGAGCGGGTGGCGATCAAGGTCATCCTGCCGCACCTCGCCGCTG
>JANNZB010000629.1:0-6458 GCA_031410395.1 Novosphingobium sp. | reverse complement strand
GCTCGTCCTTGATGGCCTTTTGCTTGCCTTCGTCCTCGCGGCTTTCCTGATCGAGGCGCTTGGACTTTTTCTCAAGGTAGGTTGAGTAATTGCCCTCGTAAGGGAAGTACTTTCCGCGATCCAATTCGAGGATCCAGCCGACGACGTTATCGAGGAAATAGCGATCGTGGGTGATCATCAGCACCGCGCCTGCATAGTCCTTCAGATGGGTTTCCAGCCACAGGACGCTCTCCGCATCGAGGTGGTTGGTCGGTTCATCGAGCAGCAGGATGCCGGGCTTCTGGATCAGCAGCCGGGTGAGCGCGATGCGGCGTTTTTCACCGCCCGAAAGATTGTCCACCGGCCAATCACCGGGCGGGCAGCGCAGCGCCTCCATCGCGATCTCAAGCTGGTTGTCGAGCGTCCAGCCATCAACCGCGTCAATCTTGTCCTGAAGCTCGCTCATTTCCGCGCCGAGCGCATCGAAGTCTGCGTCTTCCTCGCCCATCTCGATACCGATCTGGTTGAAGCGGTCTACCATGTCGGCGGTCGCGCGCGCGCCGTCCTTGACATTTTCCAGCACGGTCTTCGAATTATCGAGCTGCGGTTCCTGTTCAAGATAGCCGACGGTGATGTTCTCCCCCGCCCAGGCCTCACCGGTGTAATCGCTGTCGATCCCGGCCATGATCTTGATCAGCGTGGATTTGCCCGCACCGTTCGGCCCGACGATGCCGATCTTGGCACCCTGATAGAATTGCAGGCTGATGTCCTTCAGCACCGGCTTTGGCGCACCGGGGAAAGTCTTGGTCATGCCCTTCATGACATAGGCATATTGCGCGGCCATTGGATTACCTCTGGGATATGGGTGTTGGTTGAGTTGGCGCGGCCTCTACAGGGGAGGGGGAAGGGGGGCAACAGTGCAGTTGACTCAGTCGTTATTTGTTATTACAAAATAATATGAAGATCGTCTGGGACGAGCCGAAGCGGCTTACAAACATCAGCAAGCACGGAATTGATTTTGCTGATGTTGATGCGGAGTTCTTCCTGGCCGCCACGGTTGGCCCTGCAAAGGCTGGGCGGTGGTTTGCCATCGGCAGAATGGATGGCGTGATTGTGGTGATTTTTGCCTTGCTGGGAACGTAAGCCATTTCAATCGTCTCGGCCCCTCCTGCGAGCGCGAAGGAAAGGAAGTTGTTGGTATGACTGAGCCTAAATTCACGCAGGCGGATATCGATGCGGTGTCAGATTCACCCGAATTGACTGCGGTTGATCTGGCGTCTGCTGTGCCCTTCGATCAGGCATTCCCAAAAATGGCGGCAGCGATTCGGCGCGGGCGCGGGCCGCAAAAGGCTCCGCGCAAAGAGCTGACAACCATCCGGCTTTCGTCCGATGTGATCGCCCATTTCAAACGGGCCGGGCAGGGGTGGCAATCGAGGATTGATGCTGCTTTGAAGGATTGGATGGCTGGGCGTGGGTGATCTGGGAAAACGGACTGGAGATTGTTGTAACTGTTAACGGAATTAAAAGTCACTCGATTAACCATAAAGGGGTCGATGCTTTCCACTCCAGCCCCAATCTCGGAACATATCAATTGCATCTTCTCGGCAGTACACCTGTGGTGCCGAGAATGAGGAGTAACCATACTCCAACGTCAATATTTTATCCTTATGATTTTCAATTCTCGAAAAATCCTCCATAACAATCATGCCCTTATCTCCGCAAAATCCATAAATTACAGCGGAGATATTTCCTAAGAACTCGAGTTCTTATATTTTAGCGTTAAATTCAACTCGAATATTTAAGTCATTTGAAAATTTATACCAGTAATTTTGCAAAATACCCATATCTGAATCATCGATATTTGAAGTCATATAACCTCACCAAATCCCGCACCCCCCTCGGCAAAAACGCGAAGCCGACAAACCACACCGGCAGCAATACCGTCGCCCAGTAGAAATTTTGCGTCCTTGCGAACAGCGCCAGCATCAGGGCGTAGCCTGCGAAATAGAGCAGGGCGAAGCGGGCTTGGCGCAAGGGCGCGGCGCTCCAGCCTAGGAGCGCGAGGAGTGTTAGGGGGTAGGCCAGCGGATTTATCAGGCGGTTGAGCAGCGAGACGTCGACCAGGTCGAGCAGCACCGCCGATGGCCCGCGAAAACCGCGCCAGCCTTCGGACACCTGATCGCCCGGTAGCACCAGCGCGTGGACTGCGCCTGCGTGCAGGGGCATGCCCACGCCGAACGCGGCGACCAGCAAGGCCCAGCCGATTGCCTCATTCCTGCGGCGCTCAAATAGGGCGAAAGCGCAGGCGAGGAGGACGAAGGGCAGCGCCATCTCGCGGATCGCGAGGGCCGCTGCGGCGCATACCAGCGCCCAAGGCCAGCGCTTGCCGCCGCGTAGGGCCATAGCAATCACCAGCAGGGTTCCGGCCCACAATTCATGCACCGCCGCCAGATCGCGCTGGGTGACCATGGCCCCGCCTGCCACTAACGCTAGTGCGACTGCGGCAGATTCCAGCGGCGTCGCGACGGGCTTGGCCTCGCGATACCAAAGCACTGCTGCGATCCCGAGAAGCACGGCCAGCACCGCCTGAAGCACCGCCCAGCCAAATGTCGCGGCCATCAGCGCGAGCGTCGGCGGGCGCACAGTTACGAACGGGCTGGTCGGAAATGCGTGTTGGCGCTGGAGGCTGGTCGCGGCCTGATAATAGCCTGTGCCGCCGCGCATCTGGTCGACAATATCGTGGTACAGCTTAACGTCAGAATAGCCGTTTGAATGGGCCGGGGCGTGGAGTTCCACCGGCTCCAACCGCGCCGCCCACAGGCAGGCGAGCGCCACCAGTGCGATCAGCAACCAGGCATGAGTTTTCGAAAGCGCACGCAGCATGGCAGGCTTGTGCCAGCCGGATCGGATTTTGACCAGAGCGTGAAGATCGGGCAAATAACCAGCGAAAGGGGGGCAAAATGCTGGGTGCGGGGGACTACACGATCAGCCTGGGGCAAATGCGCGGCGTGCCTTTGCGCGAATGTTTGCCAGCCCTGACGACGGCCGGATTTTCCGGCTTCGCGCTGAGCATGGATGCCTATCGCGCGGCGCGGGCAACGGGGCTGAGCGACGCCGATATCCGCGCTTTTGTTGCCGATAACGGGCTGGAGATCGAATGGCTCGACGGGCTGATCGAATGGCTGCCGGGTGTGCAAACTGATCCTGCGGAGCTCATTGACACCGCAGCCGCTATCGGCGCGCCGATGGTCAATGCGGTCGAGATTTTTGGGCACGATCCGGGAGAGGCGGCGAAGGTCGATGGTTTCTCAGCGCTGTGTGAAACCGCTAAGCAGCACGGCCTGAACGTGGCGCTCGAATTTACCCCCATCGGATCAATCCCCGATCTGCCTGCCGCAGCGCGTATCATCGAAGCGGCTGCCCAAGAAAACGGCGGCATCCTGTTTGATACCTGGCACTTTGCCCGCAGCCACGGATGGCTCGATCAGATCGCAGCCGTGCCCCCCGATCGGCTGTTCGCGCTGCAAGTCAGTGATACTGGTCCTGCCACGCATCACAGCCTGTTCGACGAAGCGATGCACCACCGTTTGTTGCCGGGTGAGGGGACGGGCAGCGTGGCTACGGTGCTGGCTGCTTGCGCTGCACACGGCGTAAGGCGGCCACTCTCCGCCGAAGTGTTGGGCGATAGCCTGCTCGCGCTGCCGCTCGCACAAATGCTCTCACGCACGATTGATGCGCTGGGCACGGTTTCGCCCTGGGAAGTTTGAAATCAGCAGGATTAGCAAGCGCGGGCCGTGCGGCTAGCAGTTGCCGATGAAATCATATCACAGCCCGCTCGCCGCAGCTCTGCTTGCTTCCCTCACCTTCGCCAATCCCGCATAAGCTGACACCAAGGCGAACGGCACTGCATGGACCATCCTTGCCGATCTCACCACCGAGATTGGCCCGCGGTTGGCTGGCTCTCCGCGGGAAGCCGCCGCGCGTGAGTGGGCGGCAGCGCGGATGAAGGCGCTGGGCCTCGCCAATGTTGCAATCGAGCCCTTCCCGATAAGGGGGTATGTGCGCGGGACGGATAATGCTGCGCAGCCTCAAGATGTACGGCATGGCCCAGGCTGTCGGCGAGCTCATCGAACAAAGCGCCCCTGCCTTCGATGCCGCCGTGCCGATCCTCTCCCAGCTACTCAAAGCTGAGATGACCGAGCGCGAGGTCAGGTCCATCGCCTACCAGATCAAGGCCGCCCGGTTCCCGGCCTATAAAGACCTGGCGGGCTTCGACTTTGCATCCAGCGAAGTGAACGAAGCCCTGGTTCGCCAACTGCATCGCGGTGACTTCATCGACGGGGCCGACAACGTCGTACTGATCGGTGGTCCAGGCACTGGCAAAACCCACGTCGCCACTGCGCTCGGTGTTCAGGCGGTCGAGCATCACCGCAAGAAGGTCCGGTTCTTCTCAACCGTCGATCTGGTCAATGCGCTCGAACAGGAAAAGGCCATGAACAAGGCCGGACAACTGGCCGAACGCCTGCTGCGTCTCGATCTCGCTATCCTCGACGAACTGGGCTATCTGCCGTTCAGTCCATCAGGTGGGGCGCTGCTGTTCCACCTGCTCAGTAAACTCTACGAGCGCACCAGCGTCATTATCACGACCAACCTCAGCTTCAGCGAGTGGGCGGACGTGTTCGGCGATGCCAAGATGACCACCGCCCTGCTGGACCGGCTGACCCATCATTGCCACATCCTCGAAACCGGGAACGACAGCTTCCGGTTCAAAGCCAGCTGCGCTGCCCCCAAAACCAGAAAGGAAAAATCCACCACTTGACCCATAACCCGCATCGCGGGACATAGCTTCCACCCGGGTCACTTCTCGATGAAAATCCCGGGTCAACTCTCAACGGAAATCAACACATGCGCACCCGGTCGGCATGGCGCGCGAAGATATTGAGGTTGAGCGCCGCAACGATCGCATCGCGCATCGAACCCTGCTGGCGAAGGAACATGAAATTCGTCCCGTCGAGCGGTTTGGCCCACAGGCCCCATTCGTCGACCATCAGGCCGACCTTCTTCGCCGGATCGTACTTGTCCATGATCGCTGAATGCAGGCCAACGAGTTCCTCCATCTTCAGCGTGTTCTTCAGCGAAGCAGCATATTCATCCTCACCGAATACAGTGGAAGGCGATGCAAGCACGCCATTCGCTCCGCCGGTATAATGGTGCAGGCCAATGCCATTGATGTCCCAGCTATAGGGCGGCTTCTGAGTCCAGGCTTTCATCACCGCTTCGGTATATTCGGTCTTCTCGCCCTCGGGTCCGACAGCGATGTTGAGCATCGCGTCCTTTGACTTGATGTACTTGACCGGACCATTCTGGGCGGGATTGAGGTTGTTCGCGAAGGTCGCAAAGCGCTTGTATGCGGACACATACTCATCGGCCGTCATGCCGCCGCCGCAACCGTAGCTTTCGTTGCCGATGCCCAGGTACTTGATCTTGTGGGGCGCCGGATGGCCGTTCCCGGCGCGGCGCTTGCCAAGCGTGGAAGGCTGGTCGGTCGTCATGTATTCGAGCCAGTCGGCGGCTTCCGCGGGCGTGCCCGAACCGACGTTGACCGTGAGGTAGGCCTCGGACCCAATCTGGTTCATGAAATCGAGGTATTCGTCGGTGCCGAAAGTGTTGGGCTCGACGACATTGCCCCACATGTTCACGGTTGAGGTGCGGGCTTCGGCCGGGCCGATGCCGTGGCGCCAGTTGTACTTGTCGGCAAAGCAGCCACCCGGCCAGCGGACTACCGGAACGCGCAGTTCGCGCAAGGCGCTAACGACATCGCTGCGGATGCCCCGGACATTGGGGATGGCCGAGCCCTTGCCGACCCAGATCCCGCCATAAACGCCGTTGCCCAGCATCTCGGTAAATTGACTGAAGATGTCGCGATTGATCGTCGGACCGGGCCTGTCGGTGTGGACAACGACCGAGGCAGTTGCGCTTGTTTGCGCCTGCCCGACAACTGAGCTGGCGACAGTAACTGAAAGGCAAAGCACCAGAGCGGCAATCTTCTTCATTACGTCCATCCTTTCAGACATTGATCGCGAAGTGCCCGGCGCACCGGCCTTCGCAAACCTGTATTTACTACCCGCCGCTGGTGGCAGCTGCCTGCATCCAGCCATGCGACTTCATCCACGCCTCCAGCGCGGATGTCCAATTGTCGACCGGAAGGTTGTGCGGCGTCATGCCGAAACCGTGGCGGCCGCCCTCGTAGACATGGAGCTCTGCCGGAAGGCAAGCCGCGCTCTGGCGCGAGAATTTCTTGAGGCTTCCGGGCGCCAGAACGGCACGATAGTCCTGCGTGATGGTCCTGCTATCGTTTGCCCAGTTCGAGCGCGTCCTCACCCTTGCCCGCCTTTTCCTTGATCGGCGCGCACATATCGATGATCTCGCCAAGCTGCGCGCCAGACTGCATCGCGATCGACAGCGAAAGGTTCCATACG
>JANNZB010000628.1:0-2697 GCA_031410395.1 Novosphingobium sp. | reverse complement strand
GTTCGCTGACGGCATTGCCGATCATCGAAACCCAGGCTGGCGACGTTTCGGCCTACATCCCGACCAACGTGATCTCGATCACCGACGGCCAGATCTTCCTTGAAACCGGCCTGTTCTATCAAGGCGTTCGCCCGGCGATCAACGTCGGTCTCTCGGTGTCTCGCGTGGGTTCCGCCGCACAGACCAAGGCGATGAAGAAGGTTTCGGGCTCGATCAAGCTGGAGCTGGCGCAGTACCGCGAAATGGCGGCCTTCGCGCAGTTCGGTTCGGACCTCGATGCTTCGACGCAGAAGCTGCTCAACCGCGGTTCGCGGCTGACCGAGCTGCTCAAGCAGGCGCAGTTCTCGCCGCTGCCGTTTGAAGAGCAGACGGTTTCGATCTTCGCTGGCACCAACGGTTATCTCGACAGCATCCCGGCGACTGCGGTGACGCGTTATGAGGCCGAAATGCTCAGCTTCATGCGTTCAAGCCACGCCGATGTGCTCAAGCTGATCCGTGACAGCCGCGACTTTGGTGACGAAGCCAAGAAGCAGACGGTCGCGGCGCTCGAAGCGTTCGGCAAGCAGTTCGCGTAAGTTTGCGTCATCCCCGCGAAAGCGGGGATCGCGGGCCTCTAGGTCCGACCTGGAGTACAGCGATCCCGGATCAAGTCCGGGATGACGAGATGGAGAAGCAAGAGTGGCCTCGCTTAAAGAACTAAAAGGCCGGATCAACTCGGTCAAATCGACCCAGAAGATCACCAAGGCCAAGCAGATGGTCGCGGCAGCGAAGCTGCGCAAGGCGCAGGCGGCGGCTGAGGCTGCACGGCCCTATGCCACGCGCATGGCTTCTGTGATGGCGAGCCTTGCCAGCAAGGTAAGCGGCGATGGCGCGCCAAAGCTGCTCGCGGGCACCGGCAAGGATCAGGTCCACCTGATGGTCATCGCCAACAGCGACAAGGGCCTTTGCGGCGCGTTCAATTCGAACATCGTCAAGGCCGCGCGCCTCTCCGCCACCGCGCTGAAGGCTGAAGGCAAGACCGTGCTATTCTACCTCGTCGGCAAAAAAGGCCGCGCGGTGATCCGCCGTGAATATCCCAAGGACGTGATCGGCATGTTCGATACGTCCGAAGTGCGCACGCCGGGCTATACCGAAGCCGAAGCTGTAGTTGCCGAACTGATGGCGATGTACGAAGCGGGCAAGTTTGACGTCGCCCACCTGTTCTATGGCCGCTTCCGCAGCGCGCTGGTTCAGGAACCGACCGAACAACAGATCATCCCGGTGCCTGCACCAAAGGTTGAAGCAACTGGCCCCGCCGGTGCTGCGGTGGAATATGAGCCCGACGAGGAAGAAATCCTCGCCGAACTGCTCCCGCGCTATCTCCAGACCCAGCTTTTCGGCGCTCTGCTGGAAAATCAGGCGTCTGAGCAAGGCGCATCGATGACTGCAATGGACAACGCCACGCGCAACGCGGGCGATCTGATCAACAAGCTGACCATCCAGTACAACCGCAGCCGTCAGGCCGCGATTACAACGGAATTGATTGAAATTATTGCGGGGGCTGAGGCCCTCTAGGATTAAACCGCTTCCCCGCGAAGGCGGGGACCTCAGGCCCGAGACCCCCGCCTTCGCGGGGGAGCACGACAGAGATAAAAGGCAAGGAAACGAAAATGGCAACCGCCACCAAGACCAAAGCAAAGCCCGCCGCAAACACCCTTACCGGGGGCAAGATCAGCCAGGTTATCGGCGCCGTCGTTGACGTGCGCTTCGATGGCGAACTGCCGGCAATTCTCACCGCGCTGGAAACTGACAACAACGGCAACCGTCTGGTGCTCGAAGTTGCGCAGCATCTGGGTGAAAACACCGTGCGCACCATAGCCATGGACGCGACCGACGGGCTTACCCGGGGTCAGGCTGTGACCTCCACTGGATCGCAGATCACCGTACCGGTTGGCCCAAAGACTCTCGGCCGCATCGTCAACGTGATCGGTGAGCCAATCGATGAGCGGGGGCCGATTGGTAGCGACATGTTCGCGCCGATCCACGCCGAAGCACCCCCGTTTGTTGACCAGTCAACCGAAGCCGCCATTTTGGTGACTGGGATCAAGGTTATCGATCTGCTCGCCCCCTATGCGCGCGGCGGCAAGATCGGGCTGTTTGGCGGCGCTGGCGTTGGCAAGACCGTGCTGATCCAGGAACTGATCAACAACATCGCCAAGGGCCACGGCGGCGTTTCGGTGTTCGCCGGGGTGGGTGAACGCACCCGCGAAGGCAATGATCTTTATCACGAATTCCTCGAAGCTGGCGTTATCGCCAGCGACAAGGACGGCAACGCCATCTCCGAAGGTTCGAAGGTGGCGCTGGTGTTTGGCCAGATGAATGAGCCTCCCGGTGCGCGCGCCCGCGTTGCGCTTTCAGGCCTGACAATGGCTGAGTACTTCCGCGATGTTGAAGGCCAGGACGTGCTGTTCTTCGTCGATAACATCTTCCGCTTCACGCAGGCTGGCTCTGAAGTTTCGGCGCTGCTCGGTCGTATTCCTTCCGCCGTGGGCTATCAGCCGACGCTCGCCACTGACATGGGCGCAATGCAGGAACGCATCACCACGACGACCAAGGGGTCGATCACGTCGGTGCAAGCGATCTATGTGCCCGCCGACGACCTAACCGATCCGGCGCCGGCCACCTCCTTCGCCCATCTTGACGCGACCACCACCCTGT
>JANNZB010000627.1:0-1543 GCA_031410395.1 Novosphingobium sp. | reverse complement strand
CCATTATCGCCCACAAGCGCCAGAACCTCGCCCGGCTCAAGCGTCAGATCAATGCCGCGCAGCACCTCGACCGGGCCAAAGCTCTTGTAGATGCCGGAGATGGTCAGGACAGGTTGCGTCACAGCTGGGTCGATCTGTTGTTGTCTGTTACGGATAAAAGACAGATGGAGGGTCGGTGAGTCAAATTGTTTTTTATGGGTTAAATACTGTGATAAAGATCAGGCGGTGGCATTGATTCGACAGGGAAAACGTGGTTGCGCGGCGAAACCTTCTTCAAACGCACCTTCAATGAGGCGCTCGACGCGCTGTCGCAACTTCACCTCGGCGATGCTGTGCCGTCCGAAAATGCCTTGACGCGGAACGTGCAGGCCAGCCGCACCACCGTACGCAAAGTTCTGGACGCTTTGCAGGAGCGTGGTATCACGGCCGGTTCGCCGGGTGACCGTGTGCTGCTGCGCCGGCCTTGTGCGACGGATTATTTCTCGGAGACCGAAACCGTCGCAACTGGCGCTCAGGTTGAAAAGAAGTTCATGGAGTGGATGCTGCGAGGCGATCGCAAACCCGGCGATATCGTCAACGGGCTTGAACTCGCCCGGCAATTCGGCGTGTCAACCAATGCCATCCGGGAATATCTCGGCCGGTTCAGCCGATTTGGCCTGATCGAGCGGCGGCCGAATTCCAGTTGGATCATCCGCGGCTTCACCCGAGAGTTCGCCCTGGAGCTGTTCGAGATTCGGGAAATATTTGAATTGCGCTCCGCTTTGGCCTTCGCCCGCCAGCCGGAGTCCGCCACAGCCTGGAAGGCTCTGGCCAAACTCGAGGTGGAACATCGCGATCTGTTGGGCAGTATCGAGGCCCGGTTTCATGATTTTTCCGATATTGACGAACGATTCCACCGGCTGATCAACACCACATCCGGCAACCGCTTCATCGTTGATTTTCACGACGTCATCTCGCTGATCTTTCACTACCATTACCAGTGGAGCAAATCTGACGAGCGCGAACGCAACGCCGTGGCGATCGCCGAGCATCTCGGCTACATCGCTGCCCTGTTCAGCCGCGATCCGCTAAGGGTCGAAAGCGCCTGCCGTTTGCACTTGACCTCAGCCCGAAAGACCCTCCTGGCATCGATTTCCAGGCGATAGAGTCCCGACTGGCCGTCTGGCCCGACCCGTTCAACTCAGCGCTTCGGCCATGGTCCGCATCTGGACCTGAATGATCCGCGAGCCTTTCGGCTGGGCGCAGGCAAAACGCACAGCTGCCGCGACATCTTAATAAAGTCCGAGATTGCGCTGCAATGCGGCCGTGAAATGGGCTTGCAAGGCCGTGATTGCGGCAGAAGGGTCGCGCCTGCGGCAGGCCTCGATGATCTCGACGTGTTCCAGCAATGTGCGCATTGCCAGCGGCCGCGTCGTCCGCCGATCAAGGCGCAGCAGGCGCAGGTAGTTGTGAATTCGGTGATAGGCCGCGTCGACCAAAGGATTGTTCAGACTGCCTACAATTGTCCAGTGCAACAATTGTTCCAATGCCTCGATGCGCTCGG
>JANNZB010000626.1:0-5610 GCA_031410395.1 Novosphingobium sp. | reverse complement strand
GCGCTCGGCGCGGACTTTGCCTATATAGGCAGCCCATGGATCGCCAGCAAGGAGGCCAATGCCGCACCCGATTACAAACAGGGCATCGTCGATGGCCGCGCGGCAGACATCGTTTATACCAACCTGTTCACCGGGATTCACGGCAATTATCTGCGCGCCTCGATCGCTGCATCGGGAATGGACCCTGACAACCTTCCCGAAAGCGATCCCACCGCGATGAATTTTGGTTCGGGCGGGAATTCTGATGCAAAGGCGTGGAAAGACATCTGGGGCTGCGGACAGGGCATCGGCACAGTTGATGCCATCGATACCGTAGCCGATCGGGTGGACAGACTGGCTGCCGAATATGCGGAAGCAAAGGCGGAGTTGGCGGGAAATTCAGCGCCGTTTCTGGGCTGATCGCCCAGCGGCTCGGCCCACAAGTGTTCGATCATTGCGTCGATGTGGGTAAATTCGGGCATGCTAAGCGCCGGATCGGTGGCGTTCAGCGCGAAACGGCGGCCGCACGGATCGAGCAGGCGGCGGCGCAAGGCACCTTGCAGTAATTCGAGGCGGAACGACGCATCGGTGTCAGCGCGATCCGGATTTACGCGACGCGCGAGCGCCCAGCTGGATTCGATCTGCCCAACGCGCTCAATTACCATCGCGTTATACCGGCGATGCGGTCCGCGATGTAGCGGAAGCGCCATTATCACCGCCGTCCGATCATCGGCGGGCAGGAGTAAGCCGTTACGTCTGAAGTCATCAAAGCCTATGCGCTGGTGTCCCACGGCATCAAAAAGGTGGCCAAAGCATTGCCTGGCAACGAGTTGCAGCGGCAATAGATGATGCCGCTGCAGACCGGGATCGTGATCAGGCGAACCGAACCGGTTGACCGAGCGGAATGGCAGTGGCGGCAGCTGCCTCTTTCTATAGCCAGAGAGCGCAGCAGACGACAGCGATGGAAGAAGGTTTGGCGAACCGCCAGTAATGTTTTTATATTTGTTGTCGTGCGGTTCGCGCTTGCTCAGCTCTCGCGCCATAGGCGGAGGAGCTGTTGGTCATGCTGCATTTCCCAGTGGAGCCTCTGACCTGCAGGGTCAGCAAGGCTGACCAATCCTTTCGGCCCGGCCTGAACCAGCAGATGAATCGCCCGTGCGGCGAGTTTGGCCAGATCCTGCGGAGTTTCACCAGTCTTGGCTTCTATCAGCGCCTCATAGCCGGTGAAAAGCGCCAGGCCATGGCTTTGCAACGCGCCGGTGTCCGTAGTGCTGAACGCCGTCAAACCGAGCGAAGGGAATGCGCCGCCAACCAGCCATGCGCGAATGGCGCTCATGAAATAGGCAGGAGCCATCCAGCTGGCCGAGGCTTCCCAACCAACGGCGCGCAGTCCCGGCAGCCGCGCCAGTTCAGCCCCCAGCCCGCAAAGCACACGCAGCACGGGCAGCAGCATTCGTCCCCCCGCCAGATGCGGGCTCGGATCAAGCCGGACGGTTTCAAAACGTTGATCGAATGCGCTTACATCGAGGCCAAACATATGTTCCGCAGCGAACGCGGGCGCTTGCTCATCCGGAGCAAGGCCGCTGGCATCAAAAGTCAGGCCCATCGCAATAAGTTCAAGCCAGCCTTCATCGGGTTTGGGCAGATGGCTGACAGCAAATTTGGTGGTTTCAGCTGGTCGCAACGCCAGACGCACAATATCGTCGCTCACCGGCCGGTGCCCGGGCGCGAATTGCAGGGTCAATGCCGTGGGCATCGATATTATGTTCTCGATCGCGCTAGCGGCAAACGATACCGCCCTCCCTTTTTCAGCATACAAGTTTGACCGGTTTAACATGTGCGTCGAGTCCTCATTAGGGAGGTGTGCCAAATTTTGACATAATTTCAAAAAATACCGACTCTGGTGCCTTCGGCCATCGCCCTGCCGAGCTCGCGGCACTGCAAAAGCGCGGATTCTGGAACAATTTTCCGCGCGAGAATTTCGGCAGGCGCTTGGGCGTTCAGATTTATGATCAGCGAATCGGCAACCCGCCGCAGCCTCCACCCCTTAACGATTCGGTCAAGCTGCGACTCCGCGCCCTGCCCAGCCGATCCCGCAGCGATGGCTGTAGCATAAGCACGCCCTGAGACCTGATCGAGCAAGGGGTAATAGCAGCGGTCAAACATCTCTTTCATGGCTCCGCTCATCGTGCCGAGGTTTTCCGGGCACACAAAAACAAAAGCGGATGCCATTGCCAGTATTTCGGGTCCGGCTTGCTGCGCAGCGATCAGCAATCCTGATGCGCCAGCACCCTCTGCCACAGCTTCTGCCATCGCCTGACTGGCGCCGGTTCGGCTATGCCAGACGATGGCTATCGGTGGCGGCAGGGTATCGGACACTTCGGACTAACAGCCTGCCCCGCCGCTCAGTACTCCACCGATCATCCCGCCCAAGCCCCCGCGCGGTTTGCATTTTGGCCGAGGTGCCTGCGGATTTGGCAGATCGGAATCACTATCATCACCAGAACCAAACCCGCCGCTTGGCATGCCGGGAATATCCATCCAGCTGGTTAGCGAACGATGCCTTATCCTGGCCGTCCATTGCAAATTCCACGCCTTCTTGGGATCGGCAGGTTTGGCCGGAAAGGCGAAATTCTCATCAGGCCCGTAGGCAATAAGCCTGCCCATGCGAAATTCGGTCGCGGCACGGACCTCGGTTGGCACGATGCAGGTAGTTTGGGTTGAGGGCATGACCACCTTGTCGCGAACCAGTCCAGATACCTGACTGGGAGACAGCCAATCGTCCAGCCCGCCGCCGAACTGCCGCGACATGCTGCTCGACCACATCACCATATCACCCATCCCGCCCGGCCCGCCCTTGCCGCCGAACAGCGAGGCAAAATAGCCGGTCGCTTCCGGCACTGCATTCCAGCGCAGCAGCGATCCGCCGCCAGGCGTGGAGCCGGTGGAAACCGACAGCGCCGCCATGAAATCCTTGGCGAGCGTAAAGTTGATATCCGGCGAATAGTTCCCTGCAATGCGATGTGGGCCAATTAGCGAGGCATCGGGCCGGATGTTGCGATTGCCGCCGGTGTTATCCTCATTCGGCCAGCGCCCGAAGGTTTTGCTGTTTTGCAACGACGGCCCCCAATCGCGGACTACGGTCGTGCTCCACATACCCGCCGGCATCTGACCCGCCGCCAACTTGGCAAAATCGATGATGATCGGCTGGCCTTTGGCGGCATGTTCGCCGCAACCCCAGAAGATCAGCATCCGCCCCTTGGGTTTTTCTCGCGGATCGCCCGGCATCTGATCCACCGGTCCGCGTTCGATTTGCGGCGTGATCAAAGGCACTGATTTTCCTAGCCGGGCCGAAGGCGGCATGAAATGGTCGGCGCGCGGCGCGCCAGTTGCAGGCGGCTGTATCGAACCAAGCCGCAAATAGAGTTCGCGCTGAACGGAATTGCCTCCGCCGCCGCCAAACATCGCACCCATTCCCATACCGCCGCGGCCCATTGCCCCCGCGCCGCTAACCGTGCCCGCGCGCATATCGTAATGCGCCACCGCGGCATTAGCAGCGCGTTGCTGTGCGATAATCGGCCATGTTGCAGCCGCTACGAGAACAATACCTGCGGTGAGATAGACTGCACCAAACGCGTTTCTGGTCATGCCCCTGCCCTTGCTTTGAAAGATCAACGCGACGCCCCGTCTGAAACACATACCTTGCCGCGCCCAATGTCAATTGCCGACGCGCACAGTTATTGATCAAGCGCCCCTTTCCGCCGGGCGCACTATTGTCTAGTCGGGTGCTATGGCTTTATCCGTAACATCGCTTTTTGGCATAGATATGTCGCTGTCGGGCAAGACCTGGCGCTGGCGCGGCGGCAATATGGATCTGACGGGTAACGGTTCGGGCCTGCAGGACGATCTCGTCGCGCAGATCCTGATGGCGCGCGGGGTGGCGCGCGATGATCTTGAACGCCAGCGGACGCCTTCGCTCCGGGCATTCCTTCCCGATCCTTCGGCGTTCCGCGATATGGACCGCGCGGCTGAGCGCCTGGCTCAGGCGGTACTGAGCAATGAAGCGGTGACGGTTTACGGCGACTACGATGTCGATGGCGCAACCAGTGCCGCTTTGTTGATCCTATTGCTGCGCGATCTGGGACTGGCGGCGAGATACTACATCCCAGACCGACTGCTTGAAGGCTATGGCCCGTCTGGCGAGGCTTTGGTCAAGTTGGGCCGTGAAGGCAGCAGCCTGATCGTCACCGTCGATTGCGGGGCGATGGCGCACGAAGCGCTGGCGATGGCGCATGGTGCCGGGGTCGATGTAATCGTCGTCGATCATCACAAGTGCTCGCCAGACCTGCCGCTGGCATTCGCGCTGGTGAACCCCAATCGGCTCGATGAGGACGATCTGGCAGCATCTCATGGCCATCTGGCGGCAGTAGGCGTGGCGTTTCTGCTGGCGATTGCAACTGTGCGAACGCTGCGGGAACGTGGCTTTTTTGCTGAGCGCAAGGAACCTGACCTATTTTCGCTGCTGGATCTGGTCGCGCTTGGAACCGTTGCAGATGTTGCCCAACTTCATGGACTGAACCGGGCAATGGTGGCGCAGGGCCTCAAGGTTATGGCCCGGCGCGAAAACATCGGGATGGCTGCGCTAATCGATGCGAGCCGCCTCTCGCGTGCTCCGAGTTGCAACGATCTGGGTTTCGCGCTCGGCCCGCGGGTCAATGCGGGCGGACGGGTCGGCGAATCAACGCTCGGCGTGCGCTTGCTGACCACGCTGGACCATGACGAGGCCAAGGCCATCGCTGCGCAGCTTTCGCTGCTCAATGAGGAGCGCCGCGGAATTGAAGCGGTGGTACAGGAAGCTGCCGAGGCGCAGATCGCCGGTCAGCATAACCGCGCGGTGATGGTACTGTCAGGCGCGGGTTGGCACCCGGGAGTGATCGGCATCGTTGCCGGGAGGATCAAGGAAAAGACCGGCAAGCCGACGCTGGTGATTGCGCTCGATGCCGATGAGAATGGCAACGGCAAGGGTTCGGGCCGCTCGATTTCGGGGGTCGATCTCGGTGCGGCGATTATCGCTGCGCGTGCGTATGGTTTGCTGGAGGCTGGCGGCGGCCATGCGATGGCGGCGGGGCTTACTATCGCTCCGGGCAAGGTTGCGGCACTGGCGGATTGGCTCGACGAGCACCTCGGCCGCGACGTTCTGGCAGCGATGGAAAACCAGAGTCTGGCGATTGACCTCAGCCTCGCCCCGCGCGGGCTTACGCCGCAACTGGTGGTCGAGCTTGAAAGCGCAGGGCCGTTTGGCATGGGCTGGCCCGCGCCAAAGCTGGCGATTGGCCCGGTGCGGCTGGTCAAGGCGGACATGGTCGGCACCGGCCATGTCCGGCTGATCGCGCGCGGTGATGATGGCGCCAGCTTCAAAGCCATCGCCTTTCGCGCGGCAGAAAGCGATATGGGGCAGGCGCTGCTGCACGGCGCGCAAGGGCGCAAGCTGTGGCTCGTCGGTCGCGCCAAGATCGATGATTGGGCGAGCCGCCCGCAGGCAGAACTGCACGTTGAAGACGCAGCCTGGGCTGATTGAGCGGAGTTTGATCCACTAACGTGGAACCGGCACCGGCCCGCTCCCCCACCCGG
>JANNZB010000625.1:0-2592 GCA_031410395.1 Novosphingobium sp. | reverse complement strand
GCGCAATGGGGCGATGTCAAAGCAGCCATGGACAAACTCTATGAGGCGGCGCGGGTCAGGGATTCAGGCCTGCTTCTTGCAGCCACCGATCCCATGCTCGATCCACTGCGCAAGCAGGCCGGTTTTCTGCAATTGATTTCCCGACAAGGACTGTCATAGTCCCGCGAATCTGTAGCAGGAGGAGTGGGTAAATGCGTAAAATTCATACGGGTATACTGGTGGCGGTTGCAGCTCTGGCTTTGGCCGGATGCAAGAAGGATGCAGACGACGCGGCTCCCGCAGCGACCGAAGCAGCGGCGATGCCTGCTGATGCCGGCATGACGAGCGATGCGCCAGCGGCTGATGCCAGCGCCACGAGCGATCCAAATGGCAACCCGATCAAGCCATAAACTTTGATGCTCTGCCGAACGTTGCGATTGTCGCGGCGTTCGGCAGAATTCGCTTTGATGCTCTGCGATTAGCTGATCAAAACTAGAGGCGTGCATGGAAAGGTCCACAGCCCGGAGCCTTGCCTGTTTGCTGGCGGTGATAGCGTGGGGCACGTTGCCGCTCGCGCAAACTTTTGCCCAAGCTGCCAAACCCGTCACCACAGAAGCCGGCGCCGCCGAACCCGGCGCCACTGAACCCGACGCCACCGAACCCGATGGTGCTGATGACAGCAGCGATACCGGCGAAAATGCGGCCACTGACAGCCGGCCAGACCCCGATGACGACACCGTCGGCCTGTTGCCAGATCGCCTGCCGCCGCGCGCGCTAGAGCAGATGGCGGCCTATGCCAAGGAAGCTGGCGACGGCCACGGCTTCGTTACTGCGCGTAACCTTGCATGGACCGCGCGCGATGTTTCTATCGCATTTCAGGCAGGCGATGGTCTGGCGGATTATTACCCGCTGATCGAGGCCGCCGCCAAAGAATGGCTCGATCCGAAAGTTCGTTTTTACATGTCTTTCCGCAAGCCCGACGGCGGTTTTCGTACATGGTCGCCGGGTGATCGTACACCCGCGGGGACGATCCGCGTTGCCTTTGATCACAACGGTTCATGGTCGCTGATCGGCAAGCAGGCATTGGCCTCAACCCTGCGCCCCGGCGAACGGACGATGAACCTTGAACTCGGCCCAGTCATGTTAAGCGGCGGCGCGCACCTTTCGCGCAGTGACCGGCTGACCGTGCTGCACGAATTCGGCCACGCGCTCGGCCTCGCGCACGAGCATTATCATTCGCAGTGCCAGTCCGAACTCAAATTCGAACCGGACCCCGGCTATATCGAAACCCGCGTGCCGGGGAGCGAAGGGGCTCCAGCTTTTATGGCTGATCCGCAAGGGCGGTCCCCGGGGATTTACAAGGCGATGGCGGGCGCGCCGAATTTTTGGGACCGGGGCTCGATCCAGACCAATTACCAGTGGTCGACTTTTTCGCGGCAGACGGGCCTGCGGATGGAGGGTGCGCTTCGCGGTGACGCGACGACAACCGCAAACGGTGATCCCGGCTTCGCACAGTCGCCCGAAATAGACCGCAGTTCGATCATGCTCTATCCGATGGCCTCGTTCCTGCTTAAATCGGGGCGCAATTCGGTGTGCAAATTCGTGCCGCAGGGCGCTGGCGTGCAATTATCGGCGATGGACCGGCAGGCCTTTGCAAACCTTTATACCAAGCGTAACTAGGCTTGGCTAATTCAGGAGGCACGCCTCGATGATGCTTTCCCGCCGCAGCATAATCGCCGCGATGATGGCTGTTCCGTTCGCCGGGCCAATCGCCGCGCCCGCGCTTGCCCAGCGCCCGGCTGGCACCCGCGCCGCATCGAAGTTCGCGATTGATCAGGTGGCGCGAATCTGCGGGGCCGTGGGAATTACCCCGAACTTCACGCTGCTTTCGGGCGATGTTGAGGCAGCGCAGGCGCGGCTGATCGGCACTGATCGCCAGATAATTTACAGCGAGGACTGGCTGCGGCAGCTTGAGATTGATGCCAATTCGGCAGTGCCCGCGATGGTCATCCTTGCGCATGAAATTGGCCACCATATCAACGGCCATACGCTCGATCCGATCCCGGCAGATACCATCCCGCCCGACGGCCTGCGCTTCCGCGTGCGTGAGGAGCAGGAGGCGGATATTTTCGCCGGTGGCATCACCGCGCGGCTGGGTTTCGGAATTGATGAAGGGCTTCCCGCGTTTGACAGAACCAGCGTTACGCGAACGGTCGATCACCCGTCTCGCCAGGAACGTCGGGACTATTTCAAGGGCGGCTGGGACGCTGTGCCGCAGCTCGGTCGGCCCGCCAGCACCGTGGTTGCCAATGCCCTCGAGGTCATCAACGTCTATTCGCACAATGAAGGCGCCGATCGCATCCAGTCGCAGTTCAAGGGCAAAGACGGGAAATGGCACGAGTTCCAGAACGGCGAGGCCTTCGCCGATTTCGACGAGATCTCGCGCGATCCGTGCGGACGCATATCGATCTTTGATCAGGAACGTGGGGTTTGGATCCGCCTCACGCTATCGGCCATCGGCTTTGGTCTAGGCGAATTTGGCGATGAACAAGGAGTTACCCGAAAGCAATATCCCAAGGACTGGACTTCGCTTGATCCCGAATGGCAGGACAG
>JANNZB010000624.1:0-6748 GCA_031410395.1 Novosphingobium sp. | reverse complement strand
GGTCCCCCTCCCCGTGCCGGGGAGGATGCGTGCTGCCGCGCTCATCAACCGCTTTTTCTGCGCCGTCGAAAGCCGGAACCTTGCCGCCACGCCTTGCGCCACACCGACATCGGCAGGCAGAAGCGAAGCCAATCTGCGCAGGGCATCAGGCTGCACATCCTGCCGCGTTTCCTGATCCACCAGCGCGGCCAGTCCCGCCACATCAGCCTCGGGCAGAACGACCCCGAGCACGCCAAGATCAGCCATGCGCGCCACTGTCGGCGCGGCATTTGGCAGGGCGAGGAGCGACATCATCTCCATGCCGATCCTTTCCCGCGACAGGCCTTTGAGCGTTGCCGCGAGTTCCGCGCAGGCCCCCTCGGATGCCACATCGGCAGGCAGCGATCCAAACCGCGCCTGAAAGCGGAAATAGCGCAGGATCCGCAGGTGATCTTCGCGGATGCGTTCGTGCGGATCGCCAATAAACCGCATGCGCCGCGCTTTCAGATCGTCCAGCCCGCCGAACCAGTCGGCAATCTCGCTTGTCAGCGGATCGGCATAGAGCGCATTGATGGTGAAATCGCGCCGTGCGGCATCGTCCTGCCACCTTTGCGCGAAGGCCACTGTGGCGCGGCGGCCATCGGTGCTGATATCGTGGCGCAGCGTGGTGATCTCGACCGGGCCGAGGCCGAGCAGCGCGGTGACGGTGCCGTGGGCGATGCCGGTGGGGACGGTTTTGATCTTCGCCGCTGAGCACCGGGCGATGACTTCATCGGGCAGTAATGGCGTGGCGAGGTCAATGTCCTTCACCTCGATCCCCAGCAGCGTATCCCGAACCGCCCCGCCGACAAAACGCGCATTGCCGCCACCAAGCGCGGCGATCAATGCGGCGAGGTCTTCGCGTTTGGTCCATGGTGCGTGGGGGAGCTTTTCAGCCATGCCAGTTCAACCGCCGCGACAGGTTGACGATCACCGCCGCCGTCACCCCCCAGATCTGATGCTCCAGCCAGTCAATCTGGTAGTAAGCGCGCATTGATCCATCCCATTCGACCAGTTGCTGCTCATGATTAGCGGCATCGAGGACATGGGCAACCGGCGCTTCGAACCACTGCGCAACTTCGAGCGGGTTGGGGGTGATCTTGATGTCGTGCGGTACGATGCCGAGCACCGGGGTGATCTCAAAGCCGGAGTGCGTCCGATAAACGTCGCTGGTGCCGATTATGCGGACCTGTGCGGTGTCGATGCCGAGTTCCTCATGCGCCTCACGCAGCGCGGCCTGGGTTGGCGTTTCACCGGGATCGATCTTGCCGCCGGGAAAGGCGATCTGGCCGGGATGCGCGCGCATGTTGCTGGGGCGGTGGAGCAGCAGCATGCCCGGCGCCTCACGCTCGGTTATCGCCACGAGCACGGCGGCGGGGGTGAACTCGGTTATTCCCTCGAGCCGCTGATCGCCGAACAGCACTGGCCGATCGCCTGCGTGGCCCGTTTGGTAAAGCCCCGCAACACGCTTGAATAGCGCGCTCATGCCGGGACCAGCGAAAAGACTTCGCCCTGGCTCGATACGGTGAGGCTGGCATCTGTCAGTGCGAGCTCAATCAACTGCGAGTATGTACTCCGATTGAGCCGCGCCTCGCAGCCATTGCGCACCAACAGGTAGATCGCGGGTATGTCTGGATCACCAGCAGCGCGGATGGGGTGGTCTGGCCCGGCGATCACCGTGTCATCGGTGTTCAGCCGGAAAGCGAGCGCATCATCCTGCGCCACCAGATCGACCGCGATGAAGGCGGCATCATCCACCGCAATCGTCAGTTTTTCCTGCGGGGTGACCAGCCAGTGCTGCCCCGCATCATCGCGCATGAGCAGCGAGGCAAAGGCGCGGACCATCGCGGGGCGCTTGATTTCGCCGCCCTGATGGAACCACCTTCCATCCGCCGCGATGCGCATCTCGCTGTCACCGCTGTGTTCAGGGTGCCATTGATCGACCGGCGGCAATTTGCGTGCCTCCACCAGCGAGGCAATCTCGGCGAGCGACAGGGCGGCAAGGTTGGGCGGCGGATCATATGGCATCGTTATGTCGATGCCAGATCAGCGGTTCAGCGCCAAGGCCCCAGCATGCCCTTTTCCGGCAGCATCGCAGAGGTGCCGGAACGCACCAGCAAGCGGCTCTGCTCGAATGGGCCGGGTAGGTCCCAGCCTCCGGTCGCGGCGTTGGTGAAGCCCCAGAAGCGGCCGTAGTACTCAGGATCGCCGATCATCACCTGCGGCAAGGCAGCGCGCGGGTCTATCGCGGCGAGGCTGGCGGTCATCAGCGCCTTGCCATAGCCGGCGTCTTGCGCCTCGGGTAGCACGGCGACAGGGCCGACCATGATCAGCGGCACGCGTTTGCTGGTCGGCGTGGTCAGCGCAACCGGCCAGCACTGGATCGTGCCGACCAGCATGTCGCCTTCATCTAGCGCGGCGAATGACAGGCCGGGGAGCCACTCTGTGCCTTCACGAACTTTGTAAGCGGTGCGGCTCTTGCGCTCCGGTTCAAAGGCGCGGTCAAGCAATGCGTCGATGAACGCGGAATCGACCTGATCGAGGGGGATGATATTCGGCATGGGCGCCGGGCCGATAGGGCCAAAGCGGAGCCTGCGCAATCGCCGAGTGGCGCGTGATCGGCTTAGCGCGGGGTCAGTTGCAGCAGCCGGCCCTTGGCGCCGTCCTCAAGCATCCACAGGCGGCCATCCGGGCCTTCGGCGATGGCGCGCATTCGGGAATCCATGTTGTAACGCGCCAGTTCGCGCGCGCGATCACCATCAATGCCAACGCGCACCAGCGCTTGTGCGCCCAGCGCCGCGATCAAGACCTGCCCCTTCCACGCGGGGAACGCCCGGCAGCGGCAGATGATCGCTCCACCCGGCGCAATCACCGGGTTCCATGAAAGCGCGGGTCCAGAAAGATCAGGCCGGGTGGCGTGACGCGGAATCGCCCGGCCATCATAATGATTGCCGTTGGACACCAGCGGCCAGCCATAATTCGATCCCGGTTTGACCAGATTGATCTCGTCGCCGCCCGCCGGGCCGTGTTCGACGTCCCACAGCCGCCCGTCGCCGCCAAACATCAGGCCGAGCGGATTGCGGTGGCCATAGGACCAGATCTCGGCACCGACGCCGCCGTTCGCCGCCCAGGGGTTGCCGGGCGCCGGTCTGCCATCGGGTAACAAGCGCAGCACTTTGCCAAGGTTCACCGCAAGGTCCTGTGCCGGGGTCATCTTTTGCCGTTCGCCAGAACTCACGAACAGGTATTTGCCATCGGGTGAAAAGGCGATGCGATGGCCGTAATGTCCGCGCCCGGTAACCTTGGGATTTTGCCGCCAGATCACCGTCAGCCCCTCAAGCCGCGCCGCGCCGCCATCCCGCATCAGCCGAGCCCGCCCAAGCGCGGCCCCACGCGTATCTGTCGTACCAGCCTCTGCCCAAGTCAGATAAACTAGGCCGTCCTTGGCGAAATTTGGTGACAGCGCGACATCGCCAAGGCCGCCTTGCCCGCCATAGGCAACGTTCGTCGCACCGCTGACGTTTTGCACCGCGCCATCAGCAAGGTTCACCAGCTTGAGTTTGCCCTTCTTTTCGGTCACCAGTGCGCAATCACAGCCGGGCACTATGGCGAGTGCCCAGGGCTCGTCGAGGCTGGCGACGGCGCGGGTGGCAAACGGCGTGACTTCAGCAAAATCAGCCGGGCCCTGAATGGCGCTATCCCCCGCCGGGGTCGCCCCACAACTTGCGAGGGCGACCACGAGCGGTAATAGCACCGGGAGTATTTTGCGGATTTTCATCGGGACAGTGATGGCCGAAGCATTCTTCTTTGCCAAGTCCAGTGTGGTTGAACTGACAATCGGCGTCGATGAGGCTGGGCGGGGGCCACTTGCCGGGCCGGTTGTGGCGGCGGCGGTTGTGCTGGGGCTTGATCCGCCACTGGGGCTGGACGACTCGAAGAAGCTCTCGGCCAAACGCCGGGGCGTGCTGGAGCCGCTGATAATGGACAGTTGTGGCTGGGCGCTGGGTCTGGCGAGCGTCGAAGAAATTGACCAGTTCAACATTTTCGCCGCGACCATGCTGGCGATGACCCGAGCAGTGGCGGCACTCGTTGAGCAGCTTAACAGTGCGGTTGGCGTGGTGCTGATCGATGGCAATATGACCCCGGCAGGGCGCGCCGAAGGCTGGTGCTGGCCCGCCCGCGCTATCGTGGGCGGCGACGCGCTCGAACCCTGTATTTCCGCCGCCTCCATCATCGCCAAAGAGCACCGCGATCGATTGATGCGCGCGGCGGCGGCCGAGCACCCGCATTATGGCTGGGAACGCAATATGGGCTATGGCACGGCGGAACACCTGACAGCCTTGCGTGAACACGGCGCAACACCCCACCACCGCCGCAGCTTCGCGCCGGTGCGGCAACTGGAACTGATTCTATGACGGGATTTACAGCGGCTGACGTTCCATCGCAGGCCGGCAAGACAATGATTGTCACCGGCTCCAACACAGGCATTGGCTTTGAGGTGGCGATGGTTTTAGCAGCGCGCGGCGCCAGAGTGCTACTTGCATGCCGCAGCAAAGATAAAGCCGAAGAGGCCATGCGCCGCATTTGCACGGCGGTTTCGGGCGCAGACCTTGCCTTTCTGCCGCTCGATCAGGCCGATCTTGGCTCGGTGCGCGTAGCGGCGGAACTTGCCGCGAAGGAATCGCGCATCGATGCGCTGATAAACAATGCTGGCGTGATGATCCCACCTCTCACCCGAACCGCGCAGGGGTTTGAGCTGCAATTCGGCGTCAACCACCTCGGCACTTTCGCGCTGACCGGATTGATGTTGGCAAAGCTTGCCGAGACGCCGGGATCGCGCGTGGTTGTGACCGCGAGTATTGCGCATAAGCGCGGAGCGATTGATTTTGCCAATCTCGATGCGGCCAAGAGCTACAGCCGTATGGGTTTCTATGCCCAAAGCAAGCTCGCCAACCTGATGTTCATGTTCGAGCTTGACCGCCGGTTGCGGGCAGTGGAATCGCCCGTTTCGGCGCTGGCCTGTCACCCCGGCGTTTCAGCCTCAGAGCTCATGCGCCATATCCCCGGCGGCACCGTTTTCGCGCCGTTCATGGGATTGCTGATGAACACGGCGACTCAGGGCGCATGGCCTGCGCTGCAAGCTGCGACCGACCCGATGGCGCAAAGCGGTGACTATTATGGCTCGCAAGGAATGCGCGAAATGCGCGGGCCATCGGGGCCAGCCCGGCGTGCCCCGCAGGCGAGTGACATCGCAGTTTCTTCGCGGCTGTGGGACGTTTCGGTGGAGATGACCGGCATTGATCCAGGGTTTCCTCCTGCAAATTAGAAAATATTTGCCCGCGAGTCCGCAAAGCCACACCACCATATGTTGAGTCTTGGTCGAATCCGGAGACTCTACATCGTGTGCCGGACTCGTTACGTTCTTGTTTAAGAGACTGCCCGTTCACGCTGAATCGCAAGGATTCCCTGCGAGTTACGGCTTGACGTGGGCCTGTGGATAACTCACCCTGTATGGCTAATCGGGGGAAATCAAACGATCATGGCACGGGCATTGTTGAAGGAACGCGCGCGCGCGCCGCAAGTCGCGGCTGATCTGCACGCTACGCTGCCGCTGGGGACGATCATTCCGGGCGATTGCGTGGAAGCCATGCGCAGCCTCCCGAGCGCCTCGGTCGATCTCATTTTCGCCGATCCACCTTACAACATGCAGCTTGGCGGCGATCTTTCCCGCCCCGATGGCAGCCACGTTGCTGCGGTGACGGATCACTGGGATCAGTTCGATAGCTTTGCCGTTTATGACAAGTTCACCCGCGAATGGCTGACCGAAGCGCGCCGCGTGCTCAAGCCGCAGGGGGCGATCTGGGTGATCGGTTCCTATCACAACATCTACCGCGTCGGCGCGATGATGCAGGATCTGGGCTTCTGGATCCTCAACGATGTCGTCTGGCGCAAGGCCAATCCGATGCCCAATTTCAAGGGCACCCGCTTCACCAACGCGCACGAAACGCTGATCTGGGCGAGCATGGGCGAGAAGGCCAGGTACACCTTCAACTACCGCCTGATGAAGACCCTCAACGACGAATTGCAAATGCGCTCCGATTGGGTCCTGCCAATCTGTTCGGGCCAGGAACGGCTCAAGAAGGGCGGGACCAAGGTTCACCCGACGCAAAAGCCCGAGGCGCTGCTGTACCGGGTGATGCTGGCCACGACCAACAAGGGCGACGTGGTGCTCGATCCGTTCTTCGGCACCGGCACCACCGGCGCGGTGGCCAAGCGGCTGGGCCGCGAATGGATCGGGTGCGAGCGCGAGAGCGTGTACCGCGAGGCTGCGCTCGAACGCATCGAACTGGCGCTGCCGCTCGATGAAAGCGCGCTGACCACGATGCAAAGCCACAAGGCCCCGCCCAAGGTGGCCTTCGGTACCCTGATCGAAACCGGCTGGATCGAGGCCGGAACCGTGCTCACCGACAAGAAACGCCGGATCAAGGCGCTGGTCCGCGCTGACGGCTCGCTGCTTTCAGGTGCCGACAGCGGCTCGATCCACGGCCTTGGCGCCAAAGTGCAAGGCGCGCCCAGCTGCAACGGCTGGGCCTTCTGGCATATCGAGCACGAAGGCGAACTGAAGCCGCTCGACGCAGTGCGGCAATTGTACCTGCTGGCGACCGAGGATTGACCCGTTCGCCCACCACTCCTTCATCGTCATCCTGAACTCGTTTCAGGACCCATCGTG